>DASXST010000148.1:0-6739 GCA_036505835.1 Pseudolabrys sp.
ATTGCCGGACAGATGCTCGCGTATCCGCGCCCGATCCGGCTCGGTTTCTCGCTGCAGCAAATCCTGTGCAGCGACAAGCATTCCCGGCGTGCAAAAGCCGCACTGCAATGCGTTGCGGTCGCGAAAGGCGGCCTGGAGGTCTGCGATCTCGCCGCTGTCGGACAATCCTTCTATGGTTACGACAGATGCACCGTGTGTCTGCACCGCCAACATCAGGCAGGAACGAACGATCTCGCCGTTGACGCGCACCGTGCAAGCGCCGCAAACCCCATGCTCACAGCCGACATGCGTTCCGGTCAGCTTCAGATGCTCGCGCAGGAAGTCCGCCAGGTTGAGACGCGGCAGAACATTCGCATCGACGGATTCACCGTTGACTTCGAGCGAAATTGGCAAGGCTGCGGTCACACCGGTCCTCCGGCGGTGAGATCGGGACGGCCAAGAAGCGCCGAGACACAACGCGCCAACAATATCTTCGAGAGATGCCGACGCATGACAGCGGAGGCCTGCTGATCCTCCTGGGGGTCGAGCTCTTCGCCGAGCGTCGTCGATGCCTCAGCCAATACCGCCGGCGTGATGCCGATGTTGATCAGTTTGGCCGTCGCCTCGGCCAATATCGGCCGGTCGCCGACGGCAAAGAATGCAGTGCGAAGGTCGGTGAACAGACCGCCTTGCACAACCGCCTGCGCCGCCAGGCCTGCAATGGCATAATCACCGTGCCGCCGGGCGAATTCGTGAAAGAAATGCGCGGAATCTTTTTGCGCAACGGGCACTTCGACGGCGATCAGTAATTCCTGCGCCGACAGCGCCGTCTCGTAAATTCCAGTGAAGAAATTCCCGGCCGCAATTCTCCGCTCGCCGGTTTGACCGCGAACAACGATGGTCGCATTCAGCGCGACCATGCTGGCCGGCAGTTCGGAAGCGGGGTCGGCGTGCGCAAGGCTGCCGCCGAGGGTGCCTCTATTCCGGATCGCAGGATGCGCGACATGGGCGACCGCTTGTGTCAGCAACGGCGCGTGCGCTGCAATTTCGGGGGATTTCAAGAGATCAGCATGGCGCGTCAGCGCACCGATGCTGAGGACACCGCACCTCACCGCGATTCCGCGCAATTCGGTGATCTCGCCGATATCGACGATCAGTTCGGGAGAAATCAAACGCAGATTCATCGCGGGCATCAGGCTCTGGCCGCCCGACAGCAGCTTCGCCTTGTCCCCGTGCGCGGCGAGCAATTCCAGCGCGTTCGCGACGCTGGTTGCGCGTGCGTAGCTGAAAGCCGAGGCTTTCATTGGCGACCTCCCCGGCCGGATTTTGGCGTATTTTACAGAATTAGAGGGCGGCAACCATCAAAGGTCAAGTTTGTTTATCGAATGACTATTTCGGGGGATTTGACTTTGGACTTGCGGTATCCTTGCGAACGACGCACGGTTTGGTTCTTCATCAAACCAGCCGGGGGAGGAGGAGGCAATGAATCTGGGTTTCTTTACGATGCCGATTCACCCTCCCGAAAAGGATTGGCGGCTATCCCTCCGGGAAGACCGGGAAGCTTTTTTGCTAGCCGACGAATTGGGGTTCATTGAAGGCTATGTCGGCGAACACATCACCGATCGAGCCGAGAATATCACTTCCTGCATCGCGTTCATCGCATGGATCGCCGCCGCCACCAAACAAATCAAGCTGGGTACCGGCACGATTAACATGCCCAACACTCATCCGGCCGTCGTCGCGGCCAGCGTGGCAATGCTCGACCACATGCTCGAGGGACGTTTGATTTTCGGAATAAGTCCCGGTGGACTGCTGTCGGACGCCGAATTGTTCGGCAACCTCGATGCCAATCGCAACGAGATGTTTCTCGAATCGATCAATCAGATTCTGGATATCTGGGCCGGCGAGCCGCCTTACAATTTTCAAGGGAAATACTGGAACATCTCGACGCAAAGGACCCTGATCAGCGATATCGGCCAGGGATACATTGCGCGACCACTGCAGCGGCCGCATCCACCGATCGTCGTGACCGCCGTCGCGCCGTTCTCAAAGGGCGTTACCGAAGCAGCCGCGCGCGGCTGGGAACCGATTTCGGCGAATTTCCTGATGCCGGTCTGGGTGAAAAGCCACTGGCCCAGATATGTCGAGGGCTGCAAGCGCGGCGGTCGCGTTGCCGATCCTGCCAACTGGCGCGTCGCAAAGAGCGTCTTTGTCGCCAAGGACGCGTCGACAGCAAAGGCCTACGCGACCGCCCCGGACGGGCCTTACGTCCATTATTATCGCTCATTGTTCACCAAGCTGAAAATGAGCGGACGCATCGAGCTGTTCAAGACGCGCCGCGACCAGCCTGACGATGAAGTGACGCTGGAGACGATCTGCGACAAGCTGGTCATCTATGGAACGCCAGAAAGCGTTGCGGATCAGTTGCTCGCTTTTCAGGACGAGGTTGGCAAGTTCGGTACGCTCTTGTATGCCGGCAAGGACTGGAAAGATCGCGAGCTTGGACGCCGATCCATGATTATGATGGCTGAAAAGGTCATGCCGCGCGTTAACGCAGCGATTTCGAAACAATCCAAGGCCGCGGAATAGTCCGCATCCAACAGAGTGCTCACCGTGGCTCTGACCGATCGCATCCCCTATCAGGCGCAAGTCGACCGGCCAAGGCTAAAGCTCCCGGGGGGCAAGAAACTCGCGGTCTGGGTCATCCTCAACGTCGAAGAATGGCGGATCGAAAGCGCAATGCCGCGAACGGTGCTGAGCCCGCCGATGGGGCAACCGCTCTTGCCGGATGTTCCCAACTGGTCCTGGCACGAATACGGTATGCGCGCCGGGTTCTGGCGGCAGTTCAAGGCGCTTACGGAGCGGAACATGCCGGTGACATTGGCCTTGAATGCAAGCGTATGCAGTTCCTATCCGCGCGTTGCTTCAGCCGCGCTCGAGGCAGGCTTTGAATTCATGGGCCATGGGTTCGTTCAGGGCCCGATGCACAGACTGGACAACCAGGCCGATACGATTAAAAAGGCCGTCGACACCATCGCCAGGTTCACAGGCAAGGTGCCGAGATCGTGGGAAAGCCCGGGGCTGACGGAGACCGAGGAAACCCTAGATCTATTGCGCCTCAATGGCATCGAATATTTGGCGGACTGGGTGATCGACGATCTGCCGCAGGATATCACAACGCCCCACGGCACAATCACGACAATTCCGTATTCAGTGGAGAGCAATGATATTGTCATCCATGCGCTGCAGCATCTTTCTTCCGAGCAATTTCTGAAGCGCTGTACCGACCAGTTCGATCGGTTGTACCTTGAAGGCGCAACAAACGCGCGGATCATGGCAATCTCGATTCACCCCTACATCACCGGTGTCCCGCATCGCATTAAATATCTGGAGGCTTTGCTCGACTACGTCATCGCCCATGACGGAGTCGCGCTGATGACCGCGAGCGAGATCGGCGACTGGTATCGAAGCGAAATGACAAAACTCTAATTCGGATGGGTGGTCCGCAACGGCGCTGAACCGCACTGCCCGCAGGGATCGTCCGGGGATAGCCTGGCCGATGCTTTCTCTCTCATGGCTTAGGCGTCGGTAAAGTGTCATCAGCGGGAAGAAACCGCCCGTAACCGCTATGAGCAAAAAGCAGCGGCTCTCTCCGGTTGTAGGCATAGGCCTCGACCGCACCAAGAAAAATCACATGGTCGCCGCCATAATATCGATTGGCTGCGCGGCATTGAAAGTTTGCAACGCTGTCCGCAAGCACAGGAGCGTTGCCAAGGCCAGGTGTCCATTGAACCCCGGCAAATTTGTCCTCCGAAGATTTTGCGAATCTGCTCGCAAGCGCTTGCTGGGATGCGCCAAGGACGTTGACCGCGAAATGGCTGGCGTCCTGGAATACGCTCATGCCCTGAGAAAAGATCCCCAGGCTCCAGAGTACGAGCGGCGGATTCAGCGACACCGACGCGAACGAATTGCAGGTCAGCCCGTACGGCTTCCCGTCGGCCCCGGCAGCCGTGATAATGGTAACGCCGGTGGCAAACGTGCCCAGCGCGTTACGAAAATCCCGCGGATCGATTGGCGAGTGATCGCTGGCCAGTTCATTGGCTGGATCTGGACTGATCGGATGCTTTGGCGCGTCGGTCATCCCGCGGCCTCAAAGCGTCAGGTTTTCGGATGGCAGGCCAAGCGCAACGCGGCCGTAGTTGGTGCCAGCCGCATCGAAATTGAACGCGATGTGAGAATTGATCGCGTGCGCATCGCGAAACTGCCGCTGTAGCGTTCCGCTCGTGAATAGTCCGCGCGCTCCGCTTGCCGCGAACAACAGCGACACCGCTTCGGTGCAGAGATTGACGGCGTAAGCCCCATCGCGGCGCGTTTTTGTCTTGGCCGCCATATCCGGGATGTGGCCGCGCCTTGCCTCGGCCATCGCCTCGATGCATGTCGAGCGCATGATCAGGCGCGCCGCATCGATCTTCGCCGAAGCTTCCGCAATCTTGATCTGGGTGCTCTGCAGGTCGGCAAGTCTGGCGCGATTGTAGGTCGATGCACGGTGCCGCGCGACATCGACATAATCATTCAGACAGGCCTGCGCATTGCCCAAGGCTGCGCCGGAAAGCACATATGGAAACAAGGAGAACACCGGCAGCGCATAAAGGGCATTTGGATTGACGGCGCTGCCCGGGGTTGGTCCACCGGCGAGATTGCTAACCGCGATTGTCATCGGCTCGGCAACAAAGGCATCCTCGACTTCGACGTCATTCGATCCTGTTCCCCGCAAGCCAGCAGAATTCCACGTGTCTTTGATTTTGTAGTCGCTTTTGTTGAGCAGAAAGATGCGGTATTCGATCCCGTCCGCCTCGTCATCGGACGAAACAACGCTGGCAAGCATATTCCATTCGCTGGAATCCACTCCCGAGGAGAACGGCCAGCTGCCTCGCAATACGTATCCTCCTTCGACTTTTCTGGCGCGACCTGCCGGAAATATGAAGGAAGATGCGATCAGAGCGTTGGCGTCCTTGTTCCAGACCAGATCCTGAGCGCGCTTGTCGAACATGCCCAGCATCCACTGGTGGCTCGCGAGATTGGCGAAGTTCCACGCCACCGATGCATCGGCTTGCCCGAGCGCATCGGCGCAATCGACCAGCGCGACGTAATCGAACTCGGCGCCGCCCACCCTCTTCGGCTGCACGATCCTGAACAAACCGGCGTCATGCAGATCGCCTTCGGTCTCCGGCGGCAGACGCCGTAACTCCTCAGTCCGGGCAGCGCGATCGCGCAATCTTGGAATGAGCGCTTTGGCACGAGCGATCATCGCCGCATAGGCGCGGTCGTCCACATCCGGCCCCGGGGGCAGATTTGTGTTTGGCTTCCGACCAACACCTGCCATTTTGACGTCCCTGCTTTCTCGCCCGTCGTGCGGTTTTGGGATACGACAGATCGGGATGGAGAGGCAGAACGCCTCTCTTCGTCTTGCCACGTCGCGACCAAAGCTGGTTGACCGGCCGAAGCTACTTGACGATTGTTTGTCGCCTGATCACTAATTAAGGCGCGGCCGGCGTTGCCCGTCAATCGAATTCGACAGAAAAGAACTCTCATGGACAAGACCGTTGGAATCGTCGGGCTTGGCATCATGGGCGGCGCGATTGCGCGCAATCTTGTCGATCGGGAATGGCGCGTCATCGGCTTTGATATCGACGCCGCACGACGATCCGAGCTTGCGCTGGCCAATGTCACAATCGCCGGCGACGTCCGCCAACTGGCGCGCGATGCGCCCATCATCATGACCAGCCTTCCCAATCCGGCCGCGGTCGAGGATGTCGCGCAAGCCATCGCCAGTTCCGGTCAATCTCGACGAATTGTGGTCGAACTCTCGACGCTCAGCATCGCCGACAAACTCCGCTTCGAGGCGGTCCTGAAGAAAGCCGGCCACATTGCGCTCGACTGTCCCCTGAGCGGAACCGGGGCGCAGGCAAAGCTCCGCGATCTCGTCGTCTACGCCAGCGGCGACAGCACCGCCATTGCACAATGCAGGAATCTGTTCTCCGACTTCGCCAAGCAAAGCGCCGATCTTGGAAGCTTCGGCAACGGCAGCCGGATGAAATTCATCGCCAATCATCTGGTAGCTATACACAACGTCGCTACCGCCGAGGCGATGATTTTGGCGCAACGCGCCGGGCTCGATCCGAAAATAGTGGTTGACATGGTCGGCCCGGGCGCCGGCGGCTCGCGGATGTTTCAAATGCGGGCGCCGATGATGGTCGAAGGCATTTATGAGCCTGCAACCATGAAAGTTGCGACTTGGCAAAAAGATATGGCGATCATCGCCGAGTTTGCCGAGGGCGTTGGCTGCGCCACACCCCTGTTTACGCTGACCCAACCAGTTTACGCAGAGGCGATGGCGATGGGACTGGGCGACCAGGACACGGCTGCAGTGTTCGAAGTGTTGAAGAAAACCATTATCACCGATCCTAAATCTTCTGGTCAGGATCGCGGATAGCACCTCCCGCATCATCACGCCTGAACAATCACCTCCATAAGGTCAATGCAATGATCGATCGCAAGAATCGCTATGGCCGCACCGCCGCGCGCATCCACGACGCCGACGGCCTCGCTCGGCGTCCGCCGTCCGTCACGATCGATATTCACGCCCATATTGTGGTCCCCCAAGCCGCCAGGCTGGCGCAGCCGCATATCGACATAAGCCGGATGCCGCTCGCTCATTTTTCGGATGCTGCCAGTAGGGAAATCAATGCGCAGCAGGAGA
>DASXST010000149.1:0-5765 GCA_036505835.1 Pseudolabrys sp.
TGGTGGTCAAGGTGAACTGCTTACCCAACGCTACCTCCCATAATTTTTTACGAGGGAAAATCGGTCGGCTTTTAGCATGGCGACTTTGACTCGTCATGGCCGGCTTGATACCCGTTGCCGGTTCTGTGCGATGCGGACGCGGTCAACCGGCGAGAAGTCGTATCTCGCAGCATCTGCCTGTGAAGCAAGTGGAAAATATTCACCCTTGGCGCGACGCACGAAATTCAGATCGACCGTCGCAGCCAGTCGTTCGGCTTCCTGGTCCGTATCGGCGCACACCACATGGGTTGCCAGAATCGCGTAGGGCCTGTGATGCGATTGCGATGGTTTGAAGTTGTCGCGATAGAGCCACATTGCTTCGACCGCATCGAAATTGGCGAAGTGGTGCGCGAATGAAAATGCCGCGCCAATATGTCCGGCAAGCTGCGCGCTGTAATCGGAAGAACCGAGCAGATAGATCGGCGGAAGTGAGACGTCCGACGGCATCGCTTGCACGTTGTGAAACGGATGGCCAGCGGGAAAGCCGCGTGTTTCGGGCAGCATCAGTTCGTTGAACCGATCCAGAAAATCGTCTTCTTCGCTGATGCCTTGACGCCGTCGAAGCGCATATGACGTTGCCGGATCGGTGCCCGGCGCGCGGCCCAAACCGAGATCGATGCGGCCTGGATAAAGCGCCTCAAGCACCTTGAAGCGCTCGGCCACCATCAAAGGTGCGTGGTTCGGCAGCATCACTCCGCCCGAACCGATGCGCATATTTCGGGTCGCCGCCGCCATCTGGCCGATCATGATGTCGGGCGCCGAGCTCGCAATAGCGGGCAAATTGTGATGTTCGGCCACCCAATAGCGCGTAAAACCGAGACCATCGGCGAACCGCGCAAGATCGAGGGAATTGCGCAAGGCTTGCGCGGCGGTGGAGCCAGCCGAAACCGGCGACAGATCGATGATGGACAGCGGGATCATCGGAGAAGGCCACATTAACATGTGAGCGCCGGCTTTTCGCCCGCATGGTCCGGCGTATGATAAACGGGACCGATTGGGAACGCATAGATGGCCTCGTTGATCGAATGGAGGGTGCCGCCGGCGGTTCAGCCACGCGTGGAGGACTACGGCTACGATCTTGAGCGCGCTCTCTCCTCGGTGGTCGGTCTCCATTCGATTATCCCCGCCGATGCTTTTACTGCCGATACGCTCGGGGTCGAGCGTGCGGGCAACGGCGTGCTGATCGACGACGGCCTCGCGCTCACCATTGGCTATCTGATCACCGAAGCTGAGACTGTGTGGCTGCATCTCGGTGACGGAGGCGTTGTGCAGGGACATGCGCTCGGTTTCGATCAGGAAACGGGTTTCGGCCTGGTCCAGGCGCTTGGCAGGATTGATCTCCCTTCGCTTGAAATTGGTTCTTCCAAGGCCGCTGAAATCGGAGAACGCATCGTCGTAGCCGGTGCAGGCGGACGCACGCGCTCACTCGCCGGCCGCATCGCGGCGAAACAGGAATTCGCAGGCTATTGGGAGTACGTTCTCGACGAGGCCATATTCACCTATCCCGCGCATCCAAACTGGGGCGGCACGGCGCTGATTTCGGGTGAGGGCAAGCTGATCGGTATCGGTTCGCTTCAGCTTGAGCGCGCGCGCGAAGGCAAGAACGAGCATCTCAACATGATCGTGCCGATCGATCTGCTGCATCCGATTCTTCAGGATCTGCGCAAATTTGGCCGCGCTAATCGGGCGGTACGGCCCTGGCTCGGACTCTATTCAACCGAGATCGAGGACAAGATCGTTGTGGTCGGCATTGCCCCTAAGGGTCCGGCTGCGCGCGCCGAAATCAAAACGGGTGACGTCATTGTTGCGGTCAAGGGTGACCGCGTATCGACACTCGCCGGGTTTTATCGCAAGGTTTGGGCGCTCGGACGCGCCGGCGTCGAAGTGCCGCTTACGCTTTATCGTGAAGGCGTCACATTCGACGTGCGCGTGAACTCGTCTGACCGCGCAAAATTCCTCAAGGGACCGAGATTGCACTGAGCATGCGTGCTCAAGTTTCTTGGATCGCATCGACCCGGTTGGGAAAAAACGCGAGATATTCTTTGATCTCGGCCATTGCCGGGAAAGGGCACTCGTAGCTCCAGACCGCGTTCTCAGCGGTGCGGCCGTCGGAAACAATGCTGAAATAGCTCGCATCACCCTTGTAGGGGCAATGCGTCGAATGATCGGTACGCGTCAGCAGACTCATGTCTGCATCGGCGCGCGGAATGTAGAGGACCGGCTTGTAGCCTGCCTCCTTCAGCGTGAGTGCTCGGTTTGTGTCGGCGACCACGCGGCCTGCGAAGGCAACGCGCACGTGCTTGCCATTGGACGTGATGGTAATTGGATGGTCCGGACCGGGAAGTTTCATGGCGCTTGCTCGCTGCATTTATAGGTAAATGCCCTGTAAACCTGGTTGCACACGGGCGTCCCGCGTTCGCTCCCGATTTAGGCGGTGCATTTGGCAGGGACAGGGCAGATTGCGAAAAATTTGAACGATCGTTTTCAACGAACAAACCTAGCTCCAGCGTAGATTGCTGGGCAATTCTGGCGACGGTCTGGGGTTTCATGGCCAACAAAAGCAAATCGAAAAAATGCTCCAGGGTCTGAATATCCTGGTGGTCGACGATAATGCGTACATGCGGCGCCTCACGCGCACTATGCTGACCAACCTCGGCGGCAGATCCGTGCTTGAAGCTTCCGACGGCCTGGGCGCGCTGGAGTCGATCCGCACCACGGATCCTGCCGTCATGCTGCTGGATCCGGGACATGCCGGTACTCAACGGCATCGAGGTGTTGCGCATCGTGCGCTCCCCCGGGGTGTTTCCGCGCCCGAACCTTCCGGTCATCATGCTGACGGCTCGGGCGCAACGCGCGCACGTGAATGAAGCCCTGCGCGCCGGCGCCAACGAGTTTCTGCTCAAGCCGACATCGCCCAAGGCGCTCTGTGACCGATTGATCTCGATCGTGTTCAAGCCGCGCCCGATGGTGACGCTTGGCACGTACTATGTGCCGCAACCGCGACGCATGTCGGCGCCCCGCGAAGCGGCGCTGCTTTAATAGAGTAGGGTATCCTTGGCCCGACTTGGGTCAGACTTGAGTCCGCCGATCGGGGCAATACTGGCGCGCCCGAGACGATTCGAACGTCCGACCTTTGCCTTCGGAGGGCAACGCTCTATCCAGCTGAGCTACGGGCGCGCGTAAGCCTCAATAGACGAAACGTCCGCGACCGGCAACGGGCCTTATTCTGCTCGCTTGGAATGGGCGTGAAAGCTCCTGCGGCAAAGGTCAGATGTTCGAATCGTCTCGGGCGCGCCCGTTATTGTGTGCCGAGGGCGTGCCGGGTGCATCTTCAAGCGTCTGTCCCGCCGGCTTAATGAGCTATCTCGCCAATGTCTGTTTCGAGGGTAAGAGCGGACATCAGGTGCAATATGCCGGCCATGCGCTCGACGATCTGTTTCTGAAGTCACACGGGGCTTTCCCAGCGCAGGATTGAGCCGCTACGATGCTTTGTCCTGAGCCTCGGGGAAGGCAATGAGACGGCGCGACAAGGCAGTAAAAACACAACACCGCAAGATGTTGAAGAGTCGCAATACGGCGAGGGTCGCCCGTCGTCGTAAGCCTTCCGCCGTCGACGCATACGAGAAAATCGCGCGGCTAGAGCACAGGCTGAACGAGACACTGGAGCAACAGGCAGCGACTTCGGAGGTGCTGCAGGTCATTTCTAGGTCGCCGGGCGACCTAGAGCCTGTATTTCAAGCCATGCTGGCCAACGCGACGCGCCTCTGCGAGGCCAAGTTTGGCATTCTGTTCCGTTACGAGGGCGGCCTATTTCATCCGACAGCATCGCTTGATGTGCCGCCCGCTTTTGCCGATTTCCTGAAGCGGCAAGGCTCTTTTGCGGGCAAGCCTGGTCAGCTGTTTGGCCGCCTTTGCCAGTCAAAAAGAGTGATCCACGTTGTTGATCGGGCGACTGAGCCAGATCCGAGCCCTTCCGTCAGGTACGCTGGCGCGCGATCTTGCATCGCGGTGCCGATGCTCAAGGAGAGCGAG
The DNA here is from genome assembly GCA_036505835.1 of Pseudolabrys sp. Lineage (GTDB taxonomy): Bacteria > Pseudomonadota > Alphaproteobacteria > Rhizobiales > Xanthobacteraceae > Pseudolabrys. The sequence continues at coordinate 4,072 of DASXST010000149.1, forward strand.
TTAGTCGGTGCCTTCTTCATCTATCGCACCGAAGTGCGGCCATTCACCGACAAGCAGATTGAGTTGGTCAAGAACTTCGCCGCTCAGGCAGTCATTGCCATTGAGAACACGCGGCTGCTCAATGAGCTGCGCCAACGCACGGGCGATCTGAGCGAATCTCTACAGCAGCAGACCGCGACATCGGAAGTCTTGCGTGTCATCTCAAGCTCGCCCGGTGAGCTTGAGCCGGTTTTCGAGGCAATCCTTGAGAACGCCACGCGCATCTGCGAGGCCAAGTTCGGCAATTTATTTCTCTATGCGGACAATTCATTTCGTCTCGCGACTCAGAAAAACGCACCGCCAGCCTATGCCAAGCGATGGCGGCAGCGACCGGTTATTCTGGTTGGCGACAATCCGCACAACCCACTCGACCGTCTAGCCGCAAGTAAAAGCGTCATCGATATTCCCGACCTAATGGCGGAGCCGGGCTATATCGAGCGCGATCCCCGCTTCGTCGCACTCGTGGAAGCCGCCGGCGCACGGACACATCTCGCCGTGCCTATGCTCAAAGACAACGAGCTGGTCGGCGCCATTTCCATCTTCCGTCAGGAGGTAAGTCCCTTCACTAGTAAGCAGATCAATCTTGTACAGAACTTCGCTGCCCAGGCAGTGATCGCCATCGAGAACGCGCGGTTGCTCAACGAGCTGTGTGAATCCCTCCAGCAGCAGACCGCAACTGCCGACATGCTCAAGGTCATCAACCGATCGACGTTCGACCTGCAGACCGTGCTCGATACGCTCACTGAATCTGCCGCGCGAGTGTGCCGCGCGGAGACCGCAAACATAGCGCGCGTGAACGGCGACAACTTGCAATTCGTCGCGTTCTCCCGTGTGCCGCCCGAATACAGAGAGTTCATGAGGAAGCTTTCGCCGAAGATCGATCGCGGCTCGCTCAGCGGCAGAGCAGTCCTTGAAGGTGATATCGTTCACGTGCCCGACGTTCTCGCTGACCCGGAATTCACGATGTTCGAGGCGCAGAAGCGTGGAGGCTTTCGCACCGGGCTTGCCGTTCCACTGCTCCGCGAAGGGACTCCTATCGGCGTGTTCTTTCTGATGCGCCCCACCGTTGATCCGTTCAGCGACAAGCAGATCGAGCTCGTCAAGACCTTTGCCGACCAGGCGGTGATCGCAATCGAGAACGTGCGGCTGTTTAATGAGACGCAAGAGGCTCTGGACCAGCAGACAGCAACCTCGGAGGTGCTGAGCGTCATCTCCAGCTCAGCCGGCGAATTGCGGCCGGTGTTCGAAACCATGCTGGCGAAGGCAGTCGAACTTTGCGACGCGAGCTTTGGCGCAATGTGGCTGATTGACGGTGAAGGTTATCGGACCGCGGCACTGCACGGCGATCTGCCAGAGGCCTATCTCAAGCAATGGCGCAGCGGAACATTGCATTACCCCAAGGCTGTTATTCCGATGGTGCGCGCTAACCGGTCCCGAAAGGCTGTCCATGTCCCTGACATGCTCAAGGATGATGCCTACTTAGAGGGCGATCCGCTTGGCGTGAGTGTCGTCAAAATCGCCGGCATCCGGACGTTGGTCACTGTCCCGATGGTTAAGGAAGGTGAGGCGATCGGAAATATTACTATCTATCGCAAGGAGGTCAGGGCGTTTACCGACAAGCAGATTGAGTTAGTTTCCAACTTCGCCGCGCAAGC
>DASXST010000150.1:0-4658 GCA_036505835.1 Pseudolabrys sp.
GACCGTGTTGGGCAACGTGATCGAAGCTCCGAATCGGGTGCGCGGCCTGTCGCGGAAGGCGGCCGCCGAACTCGGCGCCGAGTGTCTCGCCCGGGTTCATCTCGAAAACAAGGCGCTCGAGTACCCGGCGCGCTTGTCCGGAGGGCAGCAGCAGCGCGTCGCGATCGCGCGCGCGCTGGCCATGCAGCCAAAGGTGATGTTGTTCGATGAGCCGACATCATCGCTGGATCCGGAGCTTACCGACGAAGTTCTCGGTGTCATGCGCGAACTCGCGGCGGATGGAACGACCATGATCGTGGTGACTCACGAAATGGGTTTTGCCCGGGAGGTCTCCGACCGGGTCATGTTTTTGCACAATGGATTGATCGAAGAGGAAGGTTCCCCCGAGCAGATGTTCGGTGCACCGAGGTCGGAACGCTATCGGCAGTTCATCGCCAAGTTTAAGTAGCAAGTTTATTAGGGTCAGATACGACTTTTCGGCCAGCCGCAATTGTTCTTACTGATTTCCTGAAAAGTCGTATCTGACCCTACTTAATGTCCGAATCCCTGCAGCAGATCCTCGACGTCTCCGTGTTCTGGGAATACCGCACGGTCCTGCTGCGCGGACTTGCGGCCAATTTCTACGTCTTTGCCTGTGCGGCCGCGCTCGCTCTGTCGCTCGGACTTGGGGCTGCATTGCTGCGCATCAGCCGCCAGCGCCTGTTGCGCTGGGTCGGCACCTTGCACGTCGAAATTTTCAGAAATGCGCCGGACTACATCATGGTGGTATGGGTGCATTTCGTGCTGCCGCTATTGATCGGCACGCTGCTTCATACCCGTTTCGAGCTGAACCCGTTCGTATCGGCGATCATCGCCCTCGGATTCGTCTACAGCGGATACTTCGCCGAGACGTTTCGCGCCGGCATCGAAGCCGTCCCGGGGGGTCAGATCGAAGCGGGTCGGTCTTGCGGCATGTCCGAGCGGCTCATTCTGTGGCGCATCGTCCTGCCGCAGGTCGTGCGGCGGATGCTTCCGGAATCGATCAATCAGTTCATTTCCCTGTTCAAGGCGACGACCATCGTCTCGCTGATCGCCGTTCCCGATCTCATGTATCAGGTGTCGATGATCATCCAGCAGGAAATGCGGCCATTGCCGCTCTACACCGGTGCAGCGCTCGTCTATTTCGCGGTAATCCTGGTCGCGAGCTCCGCGCTTAGAGCAGCCTCCGAGCGTTGGCGCAACAAGATTTTCGCCTGAGGCGATCGCGACATGGGCAACTGGCAACGCCTCGTCTGGAACCAGCGTGATGCACTGTTCAGTGGTCTCGTCATCACCGTTGAAATCTGTGTCATCGCCTTTGCCTGCGCGATTGTCGTCGGTCTGCTCCTCTGTCTGGTGCGAATGTACGTCCGGCCGCTACGGTTCGCGGCGATCGGGCTGATCGAGTTCTTTCGCGCTACGCCGATTCTGGTGCAACTGCTTTGGGTGACCTACGTGTGGCCGGCGCTCTTTGGTTGGCCCGATACCTTTTTCACTGCGGCTTGGGTGGCGCTCGCCTTGCAGTCGAGCGGATACTTGGCCGAGACTTTTCGTGGCGGGATCGAAGCGATACCGCGCGGGCAGCGCGAAGCTGCCTATTCGGTCGGCATGCCGCCGCTACTCGTCTTTCGGCGAATCGTCTTGCCGCAGGTTTCGCTGAGCACCGCGCCGTCGCTGGTCAATCAGTTTACGGTGATCGTAAAATCGTCGACGCTGGTATCGGTGATCACGGTGCAGGATCTCATGTTCCAGTCACAGAAAATCGTCAATATCTGGTACGAACCGATTGAAATTCTGACGGCGACCGCCGCCATTTACATCGCCATCGTGTTCCTGGTTTCCACTGCCGGCAAGGCATTGGCCGATAGGCTGCGCTATCGATACGGAATTGCCCTTGCATGAGAAGGTCATGAACCTGAACATCGAGCCTATATCTCGCCAATGCGGCAGTCACGCGCGCTTGCCGCGTCGCAACCGGAGATACCGCTGAACATACTCGGCATTAGCGGATTGCATAACAGCGTGCCGTTCAAAAAGCGGGAATTACCGCATCTTTCTGCGCGCGAATATCGCATCGCCCAAGGCTTCGATTCCGCGGCAGCGCTGCTGACCAGCGAGGGAATCCAGGCGGTGGCGGCCGAAGAACGCTTCACCCGCGAGAAGGCAACCGGCGCGTTTCCGTGCAACGCTATCCGCTATTGCCTCGAGGCCGCCGATCTGACGCCCAGCGCGATCGACTACGTCGCCCATGGTTTTTGCTACGCCCCGTACAAATCGCTCTTCGAGCGCGACGACTTTTGGCGCAAACAGTATGCCGAGGTCTATTCGCCGGACACCCAGTTGCGTTGTCTTGCGGAACACTTTCCTTCTTGCGGCTGGAGCAGCAAGTTCCTGCCGGTGCCGCACCACATGGCACACGCCGCCAGCACGTTCTACCTGAGCGGTTTTCAGGAATCGCTGATCCTTGTCGCGGATGGAATGGGCGAAGTCGCGAGCACCACGCTGGCCATCGGTTGCGGCGGGAAAATCGAGACCATTGCGCAGGTTCGAGGACTGCATTCGCTGGGACTCTTCTACGGGGTGTTTACGCTGTATCTCGGGTTTTTCATGGGTCTCGATGAGTACAAAGTCATGGGCCTTGCGCCATACGGAAACCCGCGCCGTTTCTTCGGCAAGGTCATGGATCTGATTCGGTTGAAACCCGAGGGCGGTTATGCGATTCCCGTCTTGTACAAAAACAAAACACTCGAGGAACAGGAGACGTATGGCGGAACCTTGCGAGTGATTGCCGGGCTGCTTGGCCCTGCGCGCGAGCCCGAGGCGGCCGTCACACAGCAGCACATGGATATCGCAGCCGCGTTGCAAGCGGCGCTTGAAACGTGCTTGCTGCACGTTCTGCGCCATTTCAAACAGAAAACGGCGCAGACGAATCTGTGTATGGCCGGCGGCGTTGCTCTGAATTGCACAGCGAACGGGTTGATAAAACGCAGCGGGTTGTTCGAGAGGCTATTCATTCAGCCGGCCGCCGGTGACGAAGGCACATCTCTCGGCGCGGCGCTGCACGTTCAAAACTCCTATGAACCTGAACTGTATCGACCAAGGATGACGCTTCCGCTATGGGGGCCGGATTTCGATGATGAAACAGTCGCTCAATGTCTGGCCGGCCGCCGCGATTGCGAGGCGACGTTATTCCCGGACTTGGACCGTTTGATCCAAAACGTAGTGGAGCGTCTGTCGCGAGGGGAAATCGTCGCATGGTTTCAGGGACGAATGGAATTCGGCCCGCGCGCGCTGGGTGCTCGCAGCATTCTGGCCGACCCGCGCGACCCGCAGATGCGCGCTCGCATCAATCGGCTGGTCAAGAAACGCGAGGAATTCCGTCCGTTTGCGCCTGCTGTCACGAGCGAGGCGGCGGCGCAGATATTTGAGATTGCGGCCGGAGACGAGGCGCTTTACGCGCACATGCTATTCGTGACGCAAGTGCGACCGGCGTATCGTGAGCGGCTTCCGGCGATCACGCACGTCGATGGGTCGGCGCGCGTGCAGACGGTTGGCAGGAACGACCACCCGCGTTTTTGGGCATTGCTCAACGAGTTCGGCAATGCAAATGGAATACCGGTTTTGCTCAATACATCGTTCAACGTTTGCGGTCAGCCGATCATCTGCACGCCGGCCGATGCGATCGATACGTTTCTCACAGCGGGACTCGATGCGCTCGTCATCGAGAATCATGTAGTCACGCGTCGGAGCGCAGACGCCATTGCTTTCGCCGGAGGTCAATCGTGAGTGCTTCGGGCTGGGGCGATGCGCAAGCGCGGGCAATGCCGCTCGCCGAATGGAATGACTCGGCGGTCAGCCACCCGAGTGACAGGTGTGTAGCCCGGACCGGAATCAAATTTAGCCAGCCTGTGCAATTACGGCCCGCACGTCATACCGTCAAGTAGCCACCGTCGACAAGCAACGTCTCTCCGGTTATGTAGGCGGCCACGTCCGAGGCGAGAAACACGACGGCATTAGCTATGTCTTCGACATCGGCGAGCCGGTGCATAGGAAGTTTTGCAAGCACCTGCTCCCGGATGTCGGGAGTCAGCTTGGCACTGGTCATCGCCGTTTCGACCAGTCCCGGCGCCACGGCATTCACGTTGATCCCGTAAGGGGCAAGCTCGCGTGCAAAGCCCTTTGTGAATGCGACCACACCCGCCTTCGTGGTGCCGTACAAAACGTTGCCGAAGACGCCTCCTGCCCGGGCGGCAGACATTGACGCGATGTTGACAATCTTGCCGTAGCGCCTTTGCAGCATGATCGGCAGGACCGTCTTGGAACAGTAATACACGCTGGAAAGGTTGGCGCGGCAGACCTCGTCCCAGTCTTCGATCGAAGATTCTACGATGCTGCCTGTCTTCAGAATTCCCGCATTGTTCACGAGAATGTCTATGGCGCCGTGCCTCTCCACGATTTCCCGCACGCGCAGTTGGAGATCCACGGGTTTCGTCACATCCATCCGCATTGCATGGGCGGCTGGACCGATACCGGCCGCCGTGACGTTTGCCGCTTCCGCATTGATATCGGTGACGTAAACCGTACAACCTTCCTCGACGAACTTGGCGCTAATCCGGGCTCCGATTCCACCCCCTGCGCCG
>DASXST010000151.1:0-105409 GCA_036505835.1 Pseudolabrys sp.
CAGAACATCAGGCAGAAGTTGTCACCCCGGCCCTTATCCAGGACGGTCCCCGTCTCGCCGAGCCGAAATGCGCCAAAAGAGCCAAAAGATACGCCCCCGGAAACCGCTGCGCAGTCATCGTCCGTGCCTCGCCCGGAGCCCGAACCCAGACCGCCATTGCCCGTGCCTCTGGTTCGATAATCAAACGATTGATTTATCCATCCACAATCAGGGCGGCTGGAAGTTTGGATGGTGCTCGCTGTGAGTACCGATGGTATGACCTTCGTTGTAGATGCGCCGGACGACGGACGGATAGGCACTCGCCATTTGACCGACCAGGAAATAGGTGGCCTTCACGCATTGCGATGCCAACGTATCGAGAATGATGTCGGTAAAGGGCGGCAGCGGGCCGTCGTCGAAGGTGAGCACCACCTCGCGGTCTCCCAGCGGCAGCGTCTGCTTGTACTGCATGGTGCCAAGCAAGGTGAATTCGTTAGGATTGACGGTCAGCACACGGCTGGTGCCGAGGGCGTCTGGATTGCCGGGGCACGTCTCCGCCGCGGCCGAGATGGACACACTGGCCACAGTGCAAACAAACAATGCAACGATGACGCGCATCAAATGTCTCGCACCATCTATGATGCAATCACGCACCTATTAACGTAATCCCTTAAACCGGAGACCCGAAAGAACTTACGAAATTAACCCTAACACCCCCGCGCTCTCGTAGATGTTCAATCAACAACTCGCGCGCCGAAGGTGGCGCCAATGCGCAGCCGTGCGTGGATAAGTTGCCGCAAGATCGAACAGGTGCTGGCGTCGGGCATCATCGCACCATTCCTGCGCGTCGCCTGCGAGCTCGCGCGCCCGCTGGCGATAGACGCCAGCGCGGCCGTGGGCGTGGCGATCGGCATGTATTGCTGCTGTCCGGGACACTTCCGGGACACTAACACAAGCCTGAAACGCTAAGTTATTGGTTTTATTGGCGCTCCCTAGGGGACTCGAACCCCTGTTTTCGCCGTGAGAGGGCGACGTCCTGGGCCGCTAGACGAAGGGAGCTTAAGACCCTCCCGAAATAGCCCCGATCCGCCAAATCCGCAAGCTTCGCTGCAACGCGCTTGCGGCGGACAATGTGGCATTACACCCTGCGTCGTCCGCAAGGGAGATTTTGCATGATCGAGAAGATCGCCGGCCTGGTGAATGCCGACGCCAGGCTCGTTCACCGGGGACGTTTCGTCGACACCAGCTTCATGATCGCCATCGACGATGCGTATTCGCTGCTGCGCGTGCAGGAAGGCCGGATCGCTCAGGTGACGCCCGGCCCTTTCATCACTCCCGATTACAGCTTTTGCCTGCACGCGTCGCGCGAGGTGTGGGACAAGTTCTGGCAACCGCTGCCGCCGATCGGCTACACCGACATTTTCGCGTTGGTGAAACAAAAGCTCATGCAGGTTGAAGGCAACCTGCATCCGTTCATGGCCAACCTGCTCTATTTCAAGGATGTCATCGCCGCCCCGCGACGGGAGGCAAGGCGATGAGCGCGCGATTTGAGCCGATCACAGGGCGTTACTTGCGGCTGGATCTCCTTGGCAAGCCGCACCGCCTGTATGTCGAGGAGGCGGGACAAGGCGTACCGTTGCTGTGTCTGCACACCGCCGGCTCCGATGCTCGGCAGTATCGCGGCGTCCTCAATGATGAACGCGTCACCAGAAATTTCCGTGTCATCGCCTTCGACATGCCTTGGCATGGCAAATCATCGCCGCCCGCCGGATGGCAGGATGGCGACTACAAACTCACGTCGCGCGACTACGTGCAAATGATTGTCGAAGTCGCCGACGAACTCGAACTCGACAAACCGGTAGCCGTCGGCTGCTCGATCGGCGGGCGCATCGTGCTGCACCTTGCGCATGAGCATCCCGAGCGCTTTCGCGCCTTGATCGGCCTTGAGTCTGCGGCGCATACCGACCCCTATTACGATCTCACCTGGCTCGATCGGCCCGACGTGCACGGCGGCATGGTTTGCGCCGGCGTCGTCTCCGGCCTCATTGCCCCGACTGCGCCGATAGCCGAACGCTGGGAGACTCTCTGGCACTACATGCAGAGCGGGCCCGGCGTCTTTAAGGGCGATCTCAACTTCCACATGGTCGACGGCGATATCCGCCATCGCGTCAACCAGATCGACATCAAGCGATGTCCGCTCTTTTTGCTGACCGGCGAATACGATTATTCATGCACCACCGAGGCCACGCTTGATGTGGCGAAACGCACCGGCGCACCGGCCACCATCATGCAGGGCCTCGGCCACTTTCCGATGAGTGAAGACCCGGAGAAATTCGTCTCGTATCTGTTGCCGGTGCTAGAAAAAATTCATGCGCTGAAGGTTTAGCGCCGCAGAATTCCTCCTAATGTGCCACGCACAATGGCGCGGCCTATTGTACCGCCCATCGAGCCGCCGAGGGACTTGCCCAGGTCAGCAGCGACCTGGCCGGCCATCCGGTTGGTGACCGAGCGCGCGACCTCGCGCGACATGCGCTGACCGGTCGACAACCGCGTCCCCCGCGGCACGTTGGTGCCAAAAATAGTGCCAATCATACCGCCGATCTGGCTGAGCAATCCGCCGCCGGCCTGTCCGGCCTGATCTTGCTGACCTTGCTGTCCCGGCGCGGGCGTGGCGGCCGTGTTCTGCATCCGCTTCTGCAAAATCTCGTAGGCGGACTCGGAGTCGACCGGCGTATCGTATTTGCCTATGACCGGGCTCTTGGCGATCACGGCCTTGCGTTCGGCCGGAGTGACCGGTCCGATGCGCGCGGAAGGCGGGCGGATCATTGTGCGCTGGACAATCGATGGCACCCCGTTGCGCTCGAGAAACGAAACCAGGGCCTCGCCCTTGCCGAGCTCGGTGATGGCCTTGGCCGTATCGAGATTCTTGTTCGGCCGGAACGTGTCGGCGGCCGCCCGCACCGACTTCTGATCGCGCGGGGTGAACGCGCGCAGCGCATGCTGCACGCGATTGCCGAGCTGCGCCAGTACCGTCTCCGGAACGTCGAGAGGATTTTGCGTCACCAAATACACGCCGACTCCTTTGGAGCGGACCAACCGCACCACCTGGTCGATCTTTTCCAGCAGCGGCTTCGGCGCGTCGTTGAACAGCAGATGCGCTTCATCGAAAAAGAACACGAGCTTCGGCTTCTCCGGATCGCCCACCTCGGGAAGCTTTTCGAACAGCTCAGACAGCAGCCAGAGCAGGAATGTTGCATAGAGCCGCGGATTCGCGATCAGCTTGTCGGCCGCGAGCACATTGATAATGCCGCGTCCGTTCCGGTCGGTGCGGAGGAAATCGGCAAGATCCAGTGCCGGCTCGCCGAAGAAAGAATTGGCGCCCTGGTTTTCGAGCACGAGCAATTGCCGCTGCACTGTCCCGACCGTCGCCGCCGAGACGTTGCCATAAGCCTTCTGCAGCTCGGCGGCATGGTCGGCGATTAAGCCAAGAATCGCGCGCAGATCCTTGAGATCGAGCAGCGCAAGTCCCTGCTCATCGGCAACGCGAAACGCGATATTGAGAACGCCTTCCTGCGTATCGTTGAGCTGCAGGAGCCGCGCCAGCAGCAACGGTCCCATCTCCGAAATGGTCGCGCGGACCGGGTGTCCCTGCTCGCCAAAAACGTCCCAGAAAATCACCGGGTACTGGTCCGGCTGATAGTTCAGCCCCATGCCCTTGGCACGCTCCACCAGAGCATCCTTCATTTCGCCTTCGGCGGCGATCCCCGAGAGGTCGCCTTTGATGTCCGCGGCAAAGACCGATACGCCCGCCTTCGAAAGTCCTTCCGCCAGTACCTGAAGCGACACTGTCTTGCCAGTTCCAGTCGCGCCGGCGACCAGGCCGTGGCGGTTGGCGAAATGAAGGTCGAGCACTTCGTATTTGGTACTCTTGCCGACAATGACCGAGTTGGTCTCGGCCGGATCGTCGACCATCGCTGCCGCCGGCGCTTTGGCGGATTTTGCGGTTTTCGCCATGATGTCTCCTACGCGGGGGACTTTCTCAGGTGGGCATTTTAACATGCAGAGGCACGGCTGCTGCAACCGCGCCTATAGCTTACCGCCGAGCGGCAGCCGCCCAGCGGGCTTCAATGTCCTCAGATCGAAGAAGCGCACCTCAAGCCCGTTCGGGCTCTCGATCGTCAACGCGAGCCGCTCGTCGTTCATGGCGCTCGATACAATGCGCGCACCGCTCGGCCAGGGCGGATCGGCATCCGGGCCCGCTTGTGCCCTTCCCTCGCCCTTGAAAGCACGATAGCCGATGACCGCGATCACGACGGCAACCGCAAAGAAAGTCGTCAGGCTTGCGATCATCATCAGCCGGCGCACCTTGGCGACGATGCGGGCTGCTTCGGGATCGAGAGGTTTTTCGGCGTCGTCAGACATTCATGAACCATGACGAATAGCATTACCGAGACAGTGACGATTGCCTCCGAGGAAGCAGGATCCCGGCTGGATCGTGTGCTTGCCGGACGTATCGCGACTGTTTCGCGTTCGCACCTGAAGACCTTGATCCTTGCCGGCCAGGTGAAGATCGCGGCGCGCACGATCCGCGATCCGGCGGCAATCGTCAAATCCGGCGATGTCGTCACCGTAACATTGCCGCCGCCCGAACCGGCCTCACCAAAGGGCGAGACGATCCCGCTCAATATCGTCTATGAGGACGACGCAATCATTGTGATCGACAAGCCAAAAGGACTGGTTGTCCACCCGGCCGCGGGTCACGCTTCCGGCACGCTGGTCAATGCCCTGATCGCCCACTGCGGCGCCAGCCTATCGGGCATCGGCGGTGTCAAGCGCCCCGGCATCGTGCACCGCCTCGACAAGGACACCACAGGCTTGATGGTGATTGCCAAGACCGACAAGGCACACCGCGCTCTCTCCAGGCAGTTCGCCGAAAAAACTGAGGGACTGCTCCGACGCGGCTATCTTGCTTTTGTCTGGGGCGCACCGGACCGCCCGAAGGGCACAATCGAGGCACCGATCGGCCGGCATCCCCATGCACGCGACAAGCAGGCCATTCGCAAAGATGGCCGTCCCGCCGTCACGCACTGGCAGGTCCTCGAGCATTTTGCCGGGCCGGGCGGAACGCCAATTGCGAGTCTCCTTGCTTGCACGCTGGAAACAGGACGGACGCACCAAATCCGCGTCCATCTTGCCCATATCGGGCACCCCATTTTGGGCGATGCGACCTATGGTACCGGGTTCAGGAGCAAAGCGAGCCGGTTAGGGCCGAAGGCGCGCGCCGCCTTGGGAGCCCTTGAACGGCAGGCATTGCATGCCTACCTCTTCCGCATACAACACCCCGAAACCAGCGACATCCTGGAGTTCCAATCGGAACTGCCGGGCGATTTGCGTCGTTTACGAGATGCCCTGCACATGCAGAGCCGTGAAGCCGGGCTCGAGCCGCGCAAATAAACAAGCCAAATCAGTGGTTTGGCGACGTACTGGGCGCAGGACAGCGTCACAGTGACGTGAGGGGCCGACCGCTATCTTTCACGCGGTCGAGTCGCTATGGTGCGATTGCGATCGAGGGAATTCGCGTCGCAACATCGAAAGCGCGCCGTCGGCTCGGGGAGCGACGGCGACAACCCGCCTGCCGATGAACCGGGGGCAAGTAAGGAGGGCGCTGTCATGGCCCGTACCGCCGCACTGCCGGCACTCAAGGCCGAATCCGGCCTTTCACACTACCTCGACGCGATCCGGCGGTTCCCGATGCTGGAACCGCAGGAGGAATACATGTTGGCGCGCAGCTGGCGGGAGCACGGCGACCGCGAAGCAGCGCACAAGCTCGTCACCAGTCATCTGCGGCTCGTCGCCAAGATCGCCATGGGCTATCGCGGCTATGGCCTGCCGATTTCCGAAGTGATTTCGGAAGGCAACGTTGGCCTGATGCAGGCGGTCAAGCGCTTTGAGCCCGAGAAGGGTTTTCGCCTCGCCACTTATGCGATGTGGTGGATTAAGGCCGCGATCCAGGAATACATCCTGCGCTCGTGGTCGCTGGTGAAGATGGGCACCACCGCCAATCAGAAGAAGCTGTTCTTCAACCTGCGCAAGGCGAAGAGCAAGATTTCAGCGCTCGACGAGGGCGACCTGCGACCCGAGCAGGTGCAGACCATCGCCAGGCGCCTCGGCGTCACCGAGCAGGACGTGATCGACATGAACCGCCGGCTCGGCGGGGACGCGTCGCTCAATTCGCCGATCCGCGACGATGGCGAAAGCGGCGAGTGGCAGGATTGGCTTGTCGATGAGGCGCCAAGCCAGGAGCGCATTCTCGCTGAGAGCGAGGAGAGCGACAACCGGCACACGGCCTTGGTCTCCGCGCTCGACGTGCTCAATGAGCGCGAGCGGCGCATCTTCGAGGCCAGACGATTGGCTGATGACCCGATCACCCTCGAGGAGCTTGCAGCTGAGTTCGGTGTGTCGCGCGAGCGCGTGCGCCAGATTGAAGTGCGCGCCTTCGAAAAAGTGCAGAAGGCCGTCAAGAATCGCATGGCGGCGTTGGAGCAACCGGTAGAGGCACAGCCGATCACGGCGCATTAGCGGCGAAGCATTCAGCTCAGAATGATTGCGGACGGGCCCCCTGCCCGGCCGTTTTTGTATCCCGTTCATCCTCGCGAATTTGCGGAGCGATAGCTACTCCTCCCGTTCGTCCCCGCCTAAGCGGGGACCCAGCACTGGATTCCCGCTTAGGCGGGAATGAACGGAGTGGTGACTGCGATTGTTATTCTTCCCGTTCGTCCCCGCGAAAGCGGGACCCAGCCTGGATTCCCCCTTACGCGGGAATGAACGGAGTGTCTGCGATTGACCTCACAAGCTCACCCTAATCCGCGCGTCTATTGCCCCCAGGCGCGGAAAGCCTCTTCGAAGACGCGCGCTCCCGGTGTGCCTTTTTCCATTGCCAGGATGGCACGCTTGCCGCTGGTGTAGACGACGGGCACGTCGAACCAGTCGCGCTCCTTGAGAAGCTGCACATTGCGTTGCTGGTCGGCCTCCACGGCCGACAGGCCGATCAGAAAATAATTGTTGGTCACTTTCACGGCGAGGCCGGCTAGCGGAACGCCCCGCGCCTGTTCGTTCTGCTTCATCAACACACCAGGCACATTGCCGATCCCGCCTTCCGGAAAATCCGCTGGCAGCGTAAACATGATTTCAATGGTGTGGCTCGCGGGCAGCGCCTTGTCGGTGTTGCGCCGGAGCGACCAGGTCATGCGCAGCTTGCGTTCGGGTATTTCGATGTCGGCGCGCACGGCGAGTTCGGGCGCCAAACCCGGCCCCGGCGAGACGGTCTCCGTCCGCCACAGCGCAGAGCCGACGTAGCGCTTGCCCTGCGGATCGTTCGGATCCTCGTCGTAGAGCACGACCTTCTGCGCAACGGCAGCCGCGGGAGCGTTGGCTGTGTCCGTTGATGTCTGTCCGGACTGACCGATGCGATCGGAAATTTTGGGACGAGTCGTGGGCTGCCCGGCGTCTTTCGGTTTCGCCGGCTGTGAGCGAAAACTTGCTACCATTGAACTGATGGCGTGGCGTTGCCAATACCCGGCACCGACGAGCCCGGCGATCACGGCAATCAGGAGCCCCCATTTGATGAGGCCGGCATATGACCGGGCGGGCCGCGTATAGAGGTCTTCATCGTCGTCGTATGCGGGCGGCAAAGACGGCGGGTAGTCGCCGTGCAGCTTTTCGTCGGTCAGTGGCGGCTCGGTAACGCGAGATGACCGGTTGGCTCTGCGATGGTCGAACGGTTGCGCCGGCTCCGGCATTGCCTGATAAGTTTCATGAGCAGCGCGCTTCGCGTGTGCCGCCGCGCTTCCCAAGCCTTCGGCTTCGGCAACGGTTTCCCGAAAATTGCGCAGGCCCCGGTCCCGCAGCGATGATTCGCCGGACTCCGCCTCCGAGACGTCGGGACGCGGCCGCTTGGCCGTTTCCGCCTCGACTTTTCGGATCGCCTCCTCCAACGCCAGTCGCTCGCGGGTAATGTCGGTCTCGTCGAGCGCAGGCACCACGCCTCGCAACTGGGAAACCAGCGCAGCGCGCGCACGGTCATACAAGGCGCGACGATTTTCGCCCGTGTTCTTGTCCAGGCCATTAACCGCGCGCTCGATGAGGGGATAGTAGTCAGCCATCGTGCTTATTGTGCTTGATTCATATCCTGTGGGGAAAGCCTGCTGTCAGCACGAAAGCAGGTTCGACCCCCGGTTCTTTTGGTTTGCCCGATCATACCTCAAATGGGTTTTTCATGAGGATGGTGTCCTCACGTTCGGGGCTGGTCGACAACAGGGCAACCGGACAGCCGACAAGCTCCTCGATGCGCCGCACGTATTTTATCGCTTGGGCCGGCAACTGCGCCCAGGAGCGGGCGCGTGCGGTCGGCTGCTTCCAGCCGCCGATAGTCTCATAGACAGGCTCTGCGCGCGCCTGCGCCTGTTCGCCGGCGGGAAGATAATCGATCTCGCGTCCGTCGAGCCGATAGCGCACGCAAACTTTGATCTCGTCGAAGCCGTCCAGAATGTCGAGTTTGGTCAATGCAAGGCCATCAATGCCACAGGTCCGAACAGTTTGTCGCACCAGGACCGCATCAAACCATCCGCAGCGGCGAGCCCTGCCCGTGACGGTGCCAAATTCGCGGCCCCGCTCGCCGAGGGTCTTGCCAATGGCATTGTCCATCTGATCTGTCGGGAACGGACCTAGGCCCACCCGCGTGGTGTAGGCCTTGCAGATGCCGAGCACGTAGTCGATGGCATTGGGACCGAGACCGGAGCCGGTCGCCGCCTGTGCGGCGACGGTGTTCGAGGATGTGACATACGGGTATGTGCCGTGATCGATGTCGAGCAACGCCCCCTGCGCGCCTTCGAACAGGATGCGCTTTCCTTCGCGCCGCTTGCTGTCGAGCAGCGACCAGACCGAATCCATGAAGGGCAGAACTTTCGGAGCAATCGAGGCAAGATGGTCGTACACCGCCTCGGCTGCAATCTCGGGCAACCTGTGGCCGCGCCGCAGGGCATTGTGGTGCGCAAGCAACCGATCGATCTTTCCGCGCAGCGCGGGCAGATCCGCCAGATCCATGAAGCGGATGGCGCGGCGGCCGACCTTGTCCTCGTAGGCGGGGCCGATGCCGCGCTTGGTCGTGCCGATGCGGGTTGCGGCATTTTCCGCCTCGCGCAAGGCCTCGAGCTCGCGGTGCAGCGGCAATATCAGAATTGCATTCTCGGCGATGCGCAAAGTGGCGGGCGTCACGATGATGCCTTGTTTCTTAAGTTGGGCGATCTCGTCGACGAACGCTTGGGGATCGATCACCACGCCATTGCCGATGACCGACAATTTGCCTTCGCGCACGACCCCGGACGGGAGCAACGACAGCTTGTACGTTGAGCCATCTATAACCAGGGTGTGCCCGGCGTTATGGCCGCCCTGGAAACGGACAACGATATCGGCCTGTTTCGAAAGCCAGTCGACGATCTTGCCTTTGCCTTCGTCGCCCCACTGGGATCCGACAACCACGACATTCGCCATCAGAACCCTTCCCTGTAGCAGCGCCCGGACACTTGGAACCGGGAGCCACCGGCCAGGTCCACCTTCGGATAAAGGATGCTCCCCTTGGAGGCAAGCCAGAGGTCCGCGGCGCCCTGCCGCCAGCCGGCAACGACAACAGTTTGATCTTACGCGTTAATTTTAAAAGCGCAGCGGCTTCGCTTGCTGCACCTGTGGCAAAGCTCGCACCTGGGCCAATACTGCGTCCGGCAGTTCGCCATCGATCTCGATCAGCGCCACTGCATGCCCGCCCGGCGCGTCGCGGCCGACATGGAAAGTGGCGATATTGATGCCGGCGTCGCCCAGGGTCGAAGAAAATTTCCCGATGAAGCCTGGTTTGTCCAGATTTGTGATGTAGATCATCGAGGCGCCAAATTCGGCATCCATGCGGATGCCCTTGATGTTCACGATGCGCGGCCGCCCATCGGCAAACACCGTTCCAGAGACGTGCCGCGATTGCCGCTCGGTTGTGACCGTCACTGTGATCAGGCTTTCGTAATCCTCGGGCATTTCGCGCGTGATTTCCTCAACGACGATGCCACGCTCTTTGGCTACGACCGGCGCGGATACGACGTTGACATCGCCGAGCATCGGACGGAGCAGGCCGGCAAGCGCGGCCGAGGTGAGCGCCTTTGTATTCATCTGCGCGACTGCGCCTTCATAGGCGAGTTGTACTTTGCTGATTCCGGTTTCGGTCAGCTGCCCGGCAAACGAGCCCAGCTTCTCTGCCAACGCGATGAATGGCTTGAGCTTGGGCGCCTCCTCGGCACTGATCGAGGGGAAATTGATGGCGTTGCTGATTGCCCCGCGCAGGAGATAGTCCGACATCTGCTCGGCGATCTGAAGTGCGACATTTTCCTGCGCTTCACTGGTTGAGGCACCGAGATGCGGCGTGCAGACGACATTGGGCAGATCGAACAACGGATTTTCAGTCGCCGGCTCGGTAACGAAAACGTCGAACGCGGCGCCGGCAACGTGGCCGCCCTTGAGCGCCTGGGAGAGCGCGGCCTCGTCCACCAAACCACCACGCGCGCAATTAACGATGCGGACGCCCTTTTTCATTTTGCTGATGGAATCGGCACTGATGATGTTGCGGGTTTTGTCCGTCAGCGGAGCGTGCAGCGTTATGAAATCGGCGCGCTTTAACAGTTCATCAAGCTCGACTTTTTCGACACCGAGATCGGTTGCACGGTCGGGGGACAGGAAAGGATCATAGGCGACCACTTTCATCTTCAGTCCAAGCGCGCGGTCGGCAACGATCGAACCGACGTTTCCGCATCCGATGACGCCGAGCGTCTTGCCGAACATCTCCACGCCCATGAACTTGTTCTTTTCCCATTTGCCGGCGCGCGTCGACGCGTCGGCTTCCGGAATCTGTCTCGCCAGCGCCAGCATGAGTGAGATCGCATGCTCCGCCGTCGTGATCGAATTCCCGAACGGCGTGTTCATAACGACGATGCCGCGCGCTGTGGCTGCCGGAATGTCGACATTGTCCACGCCGATTCCGGCCCTGCCGATCACCTTCAGGCTGTTGGCGCGCTCGAGTATTTTGGCGGTGACCTTGGTGGCCGAGCGAATCGCAAGGCCGTCATAGTTGGCGACCACCGCCGCGAGCTTGTCCTTGTCCTTGCCGAGTGCTGGCTGGAAATCGACCTCGACCCCGCGATCCTTGAAGATCTGAACGGCCGCAGGCGACAGAGCGTCTGAAATGAGAACCTTGGGCATCATCTTGGGTGTCATGAGATGGGTCACGCCGCTTTAGGTAATGCGGCCTTGGCTTCGGCGAAAGCCCACGCGACCCACGGCGTCAGTGCCTCGATGTCGCGTTGTTCCACGGTCGCGCCGCACCAGATGCGCAGCCCCGGCGGTGCATCCCGATAGAAGGCGATGTCGTAAGCGACGCCCTCTTTTTCGAGCAGACCAGCCAGTGTTTTGGCGAAAGCGGCCTGCTCGTCGAGCGAGAGGCGCGTCACCGCTGCATCGATGACTTTAAGGCAAACAGATGTATTGGACCGCTCGGCGGAATTTTTTGCGAGATGATCAATCCACGGCGTTGTAGCCACCCAAGCGCCCAGCGTCTTCGCATTGGCGTCCGATCGCGCGATCGTCGCAGCCAGACCGCCTATGGATTTGGCCCATTGCAGCGTGTCCAGATAGTCCTCGACGCATAGCATCGACGGGGTGTTGATGGTTTCTCCGGCGAAGATCCCCTCGTTAAGCTTGCCGCCTTTCGTCAGACGGAAAATCTTCGGCAGCGGCCATGCCGGTTTGTAAGTTTCGAGCCTTTCCACCGCGCGAGGAGACAGAATCAACATTCCATGCGCGCCTTCCCCGCCCAGCGCCTTCTGCCAGGAGAAGGTGACCACATCGAGCTTCGGCCAGTCGAGCTTTTGCGCGAAGGCCGCCGAAGTTGCGTCGCAAATGGTGAGGCCCTGGCGGCCCGCTGCGATCCAGTCGCCATTCGGCACCCGCACGCCGGACGTGGTGCCGTTCCACGTGAAGACTACATCATTCGAGAAATCAACTTTTCGGAGATCGGGCAATTCGCCGTAAGGCGCCCGAATGATTGTGAGGTCTTTGAGCCTGAGTTGCTTTTCGACGTCGGTGATCCAGCCTTCGCCGAAGGATTCCCAGGCCAACATCGTCAAAGGGCGCGCGCCGAGGAGCGACCATAGCGCCATTTCCACGGCGCCGGTGTCGGACGCCGGCACGATGCCAATGCGATAATCCGCCGGCACTTCCAATACTTCGCACGTAAGGTCGATCGCGCGCTTAAGTTTCGCCTTGCCGGCTTTTGACCGGTGCGAGCGTCCGAGAACTGCGTCGGTGAGGATTTGGAGATTCCAGCCGGGACGCTTCGCGCATGGGCCGGACGAGAAGTGCGGGATCGTCGGCCGCACGTCGGGCTTGGTCGTCGCCATGTGTCTACCCTTCCAGATAGGCGCCCCTCGTTGGGGAGGGGTGTCCCACTGGCGGACATAGGCGACTTGATGACGGAGGTCAACTCTCGCAACCCAATGCGATGAGCCAAGAAGTCACGAACGGTAAGTCAGGCGTTTCGAACCGACTGCGCGGCAGCGCGAAGGCGTGAAGCGGAGCGGCTATAATCCTAAGTAGCGCCGCATAAGCAAAATAAGTCCCGGTCCAGCCGACACGCGCGATGAGTAAGTGCGGGGCCGGCCAAGCTCACGGTCGAAGCAAAGCCGCCTCCGAGGGTCACCTGTAATCGGCCGTCGTGTCCCAAGGCTCTGGCCCGAGCATTGCAGAGGCGGCATCGTATAAGTTTGCCGCCATGGCTACTCTAAGAATCATCCAGACAGCGTAGTAAGCGAATAGAATGCTCGCGTGTACGATCAGGAACAGGCCCAGCCGGCGGTGACGAGCGGGACAATCAGCACCGGCGTGTAAAAGATCATGCCCCACGAAAGAATTTGCGTGACGCCGAGAACCGGAACAGCGCGCCAGGGGCCTCAATGAAGTCACGCGGAGCGATCATGGAGCAGCCGTTGCCGACGACGCCCATTCTTTGGCATGTATGCTTATTGGATCTGATGGCGAAGGAGGGGCGCCATCGCTATCGCCCGAATTGAAAATGACTGGTTCGTTTTGCAAATATACAATCTGAGATTGTTTTAATTTAAATTACAATCTAAGGATTTCGCGCCTAGAACGCCTTGGTAGCCATGTTGGAGTTTTGCCATGAGTCTCGGCTTTGCCGCCATTCCACTA
Organism: Pseudolabrys sp.; assembly: GCA_036505835.1. Classification (GTDB taxonomy): domain Bacteria; phylum Pseudomonadota; class Alphaproteobacteria; order Rhizobiales; family Xanthobacteraceae; genus Pseudolabrys. The sequence goes on from DASXST010000151.1 coordinate 13,276, forward strand.
CCGGACCATCCGCGACCGCATCCTGGCCGAAGACCGTTTGCAGGACAGAGCCACCAAACGCCGACAGATCGCCAAAGATGTGATGGTCGAGCTTGATCTTAAAAAGCTCTCGGCACCTGACTTTATCGCCTCAATCCGCCCTGGGATCCCTGCCCTCATGGTGATCGATGAAGCGGCTGGGAAATCGCAAGGGCTCTTTGGGAAAAAACGCACCCTTCGACGGGGGCCATGACCCTGCCAATGGGGCGCAACAGCCATGAACGAGCAAGTACGTAGCCACGGATGCACTCGTGATGCACCACGAAGCAATAATAACGACCCAACAGCTAATATGGCAGGGCCCGCTGCACGAATGGCTTTATATCCGATAAAACCAAAACTGCTCCGTATTTTCCCGATCGGTTGCTTGGTTTTCTGCTTAACCATTCCTACAAGGACGTGACCATTGTCACTTGTGATCCTTGGAAACGGAATTGTGGTGGAATACTCAGAAATTCATTTGTGTTGATTAAGCTAGCCACCGAAAAAGTTAGTAAATCTTAACGATGCCTCGGAAGCGCCTGCGGCACAGGGACATATGCGCACCCGGCAATTTCATCTTTTAGAAAATTGTTTACGGGATCTGCGCCGATCAAGTGGGATATCACGCCGCGACTTCGCTCAACGCTTCGACGACATCGTCGACGACCGACTCGACGAGACTCCTGTCGTCACCCTCCCCCATGACCCGAATCACAGGCTCGGTGCCGGAAGGACGGACAATCAAACGTCCGCCATGGCCCAGCTTGCGTTCAGCGCTTGCGATGACGAAGCGCACTTGCGCGTCGTCAAGCGGCGCACCCTTTTTGTAGCGGACATTCTTCAGCACCTGGGGCAGTGGCTCGAAACGATGGCAGAGTTCGGAGACTGGCTTGTCGCCGCGTTTAACCACTGCCAGCACCTGCAGTGCGGCAATCAGGCCATCACCAGTCGTCGTGTAGTCAGACAGAATGATATGACCGGAGGGCTCGCCGCCAACATTGTAACCATGTGTGCGCATGTGCTCGAGCACATACCGATCGCCGACGGGCGTGCGCACCAGCTCGAGGCCCAGGCCGGCAAGGTGACGCTCAAGCCCGAGATTTGACATGACGGTCGCAACCAAGCCCGGACGCTGAAGCCTGCCGTCGTCCTTCCAGCTTTCCGCGATGACCGCAAGCAGCTGGTCCCCATCCACCACGTGGCCGCGCTCGTCAACGATCAGAACGCGATCCGCATCGCCGTCGAGCGCAATGCCGATATCCGCGCGCATTTCTCGCACCTTGCGCGAAAGCGCGACAAGGTCGGTGGAGCCACAATCCTTGTTGATATTCAGCCCGTCGGGATCAACGCCGATGGAAATTACATCGGCGCCCAACTCCCACAAGGTGCCAGGCGCCACGCGATACGCTGCGCCATTGGCACAATCGATGACGACCCGAAGCCCTTCGAACGACACCGCCTTTGGCAATGTCAGCTTGGCAAACTCGATGTAGCGATCTTGCACGCCATCGATGCGCTTCGCGCGTCCCAGATCGGCGCTTTTCGCGAGCTGTTTGCCAAGATCGGAATCGAGCAGATCTTCGATCCTGCCTTCTGTCTCATCACTGAGCTTGTAGCCGTCTGGCCCAAACAGCTTGATCCCGTTGTCATCGAATGGATTGTGTGACGCCGAAATCATGACACCGAGATCCGCGCGCATCGAGCGCGCGAGCATGCCGACTGCGGGCGTTGGAATGGGACCGGTCAAGAGCACATCCATGCCAACCGATGTGAACCCGGCGACAAGGGCGGTCTCGATCATATAGCCGGACAGCCGCGTGTCCTTGCCGATCAGAACGCGATGCCGATGATCGCCGTTTCTGAAGACGAGGCCGGCAGCCTGCCCTACTTTGAGCGCCAGTTCCGGGGTAATCACGCGATTGGCGAGGCCGCGAATACCGTCGGTCCCGAAATAACGACGAACCATGAAGCAATCCCCGACGCCCAAAGATACAACGTTGCGCGCTGATAGCCCGCTTTTGACGGACGGCCAAGCCTCCTCCAGACGCCTAATAATAGTGCCAACCGAGTGGAAAAGCCTCAAAAATTGTGAGGGACCATCAGGATGGACCTGTTAACGCTAATTCGCCCGCCATCGGGGCAAAAGGGCCATTTCGTCGTGCGGCGGCACTGTGCTACCGAATTGTTGATCAATTCCCAAACCCGTTTCCATGAAGACCGTCACCTGCATCGAAGACCTGCGCGAAGTTGCCCGCCGCAAAGTTCCGAAAGCTTTTTTCGATTATGTCGACAGCGGCTCCTATAACGAGGAGACGCTGCGCGCGAACCGCGCCGACCTAGAGACGATCAAGCTGCGGCAACGCGTGATGGTCGATGTGTCGGAGCGAAGCCTCGCCACGACCGTCATCGGACAGAAGATCAGTGCTCCATTCGCGCTCGCGCCCATCGGATTGTGCGGAATGCAGCATGGCGACGGTGAAATACTGGCGGCGCAGGCGGCTGAAGAGGCAGGCATTCCTTTCACCCTGTCCACCATGTCCATTTGCTCGATCGAGCAGGTGGCGGAGGGGACCTCGAGGCCATTCTGGTTTCAGCTCTACGTCATCCGCGATCGCGGCTTCTCGCGCGATATTCTCTCGCGCGCCAGTGCCGTCAAATGCAATACGCTGGTTCTCACCGTCGACCTGCAGGTGCTTGGCCAGCGCCATCGCGACATCCGCAATGGCATGACGGTGCCGCCGGAAATGCGTTTGGGCAATATCATCGATATCGCGAGGAAGCCGCGCTGGGCGCTTAGCATTCTTAAAAGCAAAAGCAAAACATTTGGCAATCTCGCCGGCCACCTGGAGGGCATGGAAGACATCACGTCCCTTGCCCAATGGACCAACAGTCAGTTCGATCCGGCACTGAACTGGAAGGACGTCGAGTGGATCAAGAAAGTCTGGCCGGGCAAAATCATTATCAAAGGCATCCTAGATGTCGAAGATGCCAGGACGGCCGTCAAGCTCGGGGCGGACGCTATCGTTGTGTCGAACCACGGCGGACGCCAGCTTGACGGCGCGCCCTCGTCAATTTCAGCGCTGCCGGCGATCGCGCAAGCGGTGGGATCCGATACCGAAGTCCTGTTCGATGGCGGGATACGGACGGGCGCCGACCTCTTGCGCGCGCTCGCGCTGGGCGGGCGCGCCTGCCTGATCGGCCGCGCCTATGTGTACGGGCTCGGGGCCGGAGGCAAGGCCGGGGTCGCCAAGGCAATCGACATTCTCCAGAAGGAGCTCAGCGTCGCGATGGCTCTCACCGGCACAACGCGGGTCAGCGACGTCGGGCCGCAGGTGCTCGTCAACGCCGCAGCGAAGAAGCCTGCCCGCAAGCGCACAAGCTGACGCTTATGCTTCCTTCAGGCCATAGGCGAGCGCATTGCCGGTGGCGCCGTAGTATTTGAACGGCAGGAACTTGCCGGTCATCCCGATCTTGACGCGGTCGCCCTTGGGATCGGGCTGGCGTTCGATCGTCATATCGAAATCGATGGCCGACATAATGCCGTCGCCGAACTCCTCTTCGATCAGGGCCTTCCAGGCCGGACCGTTGACCATCACCAGTTCGTAAAATCGATAAATCAGCGGATCGGTCGGCGGCATTGGCGTGCCGGTGCCTCGCATCGGCACCTCATTGAGCAGGGCTTCCTCGGTTTTGGTTAGACCGAACAACTTGGCGGCAGCGGCCGCCATCGGCTTGGTCATTTTCTGTTGGCCGAGCACGCCGCCGGTGACCATTACCGGCGACATGCCGCCGATCTGCTCGCAGATGTATTTCCACGTCCAGCCCTTCTCTCGCTTGATATCGAGAAGCTTTTCGGTGAGATCGGACCGCTTCATGATGTTTCCTCCTCCTCTATAGAGATCAGTGCGCAGCCGCGTGCTGGGTGCGGTTCGGTTTCGCCGATGCATTTTGCACAGCGGCGATTGTGGGTTCCGGCAGGCCTGGCCTTACCACCGGCACCTCGCGTGGATTGTACGCGCCACGAGCCTCTTCGATAAAGCTACGGCTGCGGCTGACCAAAAAATCAAGAATGTGATTTCGTGTCGCGTAATAAAGCGGATGCCTGTGAAAATCGCTGCGTGAGCGCTCTTTGGGAAGCGGGTTTTCGACGATTTCGGCCAACACCGCACCGGGGCCGTTTGTCATCAGCACCACCTTGTCGGCGAGATAGATCGCTTCGTCGACGTCGTGCGTGATCATGAACACGGTTTGCCCGGTTTCCTGACAGATTCGCCGCACTTCGTCCTGCAAGGTGCCGCGGGTGAGCGCGTCGAGCGCCGAGAATGGCTCGTCCATCAGCATGATCTTTGGCTCGATCGACAGCGCACGGGCTATGCCGACACGCTGCTTCATTCCTCCCGACAATTCGGCGGGGCGCTTGTGCTCAGCGCCGCTGAGACCGACCAGGTCGATGAATTTCTGCGCATGCGCATTGACCCTGGCGGCCTTCCAACCGCGCCATTTCGAAGACACCGCATAAGCGACATTGCCAAGAACCGGGCGCCATGGCAGCAGTGCATGGCTCTGGAAGATGACCGCACGATCGAGGCTCGGGCCTTCAATCGCCTGCCCGTCAACGATCACGGCGCCACTCGAGGGAGCGTCGAGTCCGGCCAGAATATTAAGAACGGTGGTTTTCCCGCAGCCGGAATGACCGATCACGCAGATGAATTCTCCGCGGTCCATCGACAACCACAAGTTCTCGAAGATGCTCGTGTATCCACCGCCGGATTTCGGATAGCTGCGCGCGATACCTTCGATGGAGATGAAACGGTCGCTCATATTTCACTCCGGAAAAGTGACCAGCCGCGCGAGCCGCGCTAGCATCAGGTCGAGCAGCATGCCGACAATGCCGATCACCAGAATCGCGGTGATAACGTTCGTGATCGAAAGGTTATTCCACTCGTTCCAGACAAAATAGCCGATGCCCGTGCCGCCCACGAGCATCTCGGCCGCAACGATGACCAGCCAGGCAATGCCGATCGAAATCCGCATTCCGGTTAGGATCGTCGGGGCTGCTGCTGGAAGAATGATTGTGAAAGCGCGGCGGAAAGTGCCGACCTCCAGGGTTTTCGCAACGTTGAGCCATTCGCGCCGCACAGAGGCAACGCCGAAAGCGGTGTTGATCAATGTCGGCCACAGCGAACAAATAAAGATCACGAAAATCGCCGAAAGGCTGGAATCCTTGATGGTGTAGAGCGCAAGCGGCATCCAGGCGAGCGGCGAGATCGGCTTGAGCACCTGTATGAACGGATCGAGCGCTTTGCTCATCAGCGGCGACATGCCGATCAGGAAGCCAACGGGCACGGCCACCAGGATCGCCAGCAGATAGCCGGTGAGCACGCGCGCGATCGAAAAAGCAAGCTGGATGCCCACGCCTTTGTCGTTCGGCCCGTTGTCGTAGAACGGGCGGCGCAGATGCTCCCAAAGCTTCGCGCCGACTTCGATCGGGCCCGGCATCGCGGACTTGCCCTGGGTCGCGGTGACGCCCATCAGCTTGGCGTATTCCGGATCCATGCGTTGCGAAATGCCCGTCTCGCGGGTGGCGAGATGCCACGCTACGAGGAAACAGAACAACAGCGCGAGTGACACGACGGCCGCGCGCCCGGTCAGCGATGCCGTCTTCATTCAGACAACCTTTTTGATCTTGAAGCTCTTGAGATAATCCTCCGGCTTCGCGGGATCGAAGGTCTTTCCCATGACGACAAAGGTCTTCGATGTCGCCGCCGGTGGGTCCAGCCCAACCTCCTTCATCAGCTTGGCGGTATCGGTGGCAAGAAAGACGTCTTCGGCGATCTTGGCGTAGTCCACCTCGCCCTTGATTTGCCCCCAACGTTTCATCTGGGTCATGATCCATATTGCAAACGATTGCCACGGGAACGGATCGAAATCGATCCGATCGGGCACCTTCTTCACGTTGCCGAGGCCATCGGCGAAGGTGCCGGTCAAGACCTGCTCGACAACGGTCACCGGCTGATTGAGATAGTTGGGCGGCGCGATTGCTTCGGCGATTTGTTTGCGATTTTCCGGTTTGTGCGCAAAAGCAGTCGCATCGATGATCGCCTTGAGCAGCGCGGCGTATGTATTCGGGCTTTCGGTGACAAATTCCTTGGATGCCGCGAAGGCGCAGCATGGATGCCGGTCCCAGATTTCCTTCGACAACACGTGGATGAAGCCAACCCCGTCATAGACGGCGCGCTGATTGACCGGATCTGGTGCAAGGAATCCGTCGATGTTGTCGGCGCGCAGATTGGCCACCATTTCCGGCGGCGGAATCGCGCGGATCTGGATGTCCTGATCGGGATCGATGCCATGCTCGGCTACATAGTAGCGAAGCAGATAGTTGTGCATCGAGTAGTCGAAAGGCACCGCGAATTTCATGCCTTTCCAGTCTTTCGGATCGCGCTTGTCCTTGTGCTTGATAGCGAGCGTGATCGCCTGGCCGTTAATATTTTCCACTGCCGGCATCGTGTACGGAGTCGACTTCGAGCCAACACCTATGGTGATCGCCAGCGGCATGGGCGACAGCATGTGCGCAGCGTCGTATTCCTTGTTGATCGTCTTGTCGCGGATCACCGCCCAGCCTGCGGTTTTGATCACCTCTACGTTCAAGCCCTGCTTTTCGTAGAAGCCCATCGGTTTCGCCATGATGATCGGTGTTGCGCAGGTGATCGGGATAAATCCGACCTTAAGGTCTTTCTTCTCGATCGGGCCGCCCGCGGCGAAGATCTCGCTTGCTGTCTTTAGCGGGAAAAATTGGGACAGCGCGGCAAGCGCGGCCGATGCGCCCAACGATTGCAAGAACGCACGCCGGCCTTTATAGGCCGGAAAAACCGCCCGCGTGACTGCGGAGGCGACGACATGTTCGTAACGTTTCTCCTCGTTAACGACGGCGACGCATTGCAATTGCGCGGCAGCATCGTGGTCGTGTTCGGCCTGGCTGACATGGCGGCCGCAACTGCATCCGCTGTTGTTTAATGCCCGTGTCGGGTCAAATGGATTGTCGAATGTGGCCATGGGTGCGCATCCCCGTTGGGCCGGTCTCGCGCCGGCCATCACACGCGGTATTTGCAATCGACGTGCCAGAAGTTGTGCCAAAATGCGCGCCAGTCTAACGAGCCAATCCAACCGGTATTCGGGCCGAAATCGCGCGGCGGGGCCTAGAGTGCCCTATTCTTGGGCAAACGCACAAATCTTCGGCAACCTGTGCCAGCTCCTTGGCGTAGGGATTAGCTTTTCGGAGAAAGGGCAAACCATGCGCAGCGAGAGAACTGAATTTGCTAATGCGAAGGGGGAAAAACTTGCGGCCTTGATCGATCTTCCGCTGGGCAAGCCCGTTGCCTTCGCGCTATTCGCGCATTGTTTTACCTGCGGCAAGGATAACCTCGCAGCCAAGCGCATTTCCGAACGGCTGGCGATATCCGGAATCGGCGTGCTGCGCTTCGATTTCACCGGTCTCGGCATGAGCGAAGGCGAATTCGCCAATACGCATTTCTCCTCGAACGTCGAGGATTTGGTCGCAGCAGCAGACCACTTACGTAGAGCATATGGCGCGCCTGCAATCTTGATCGGCCACAGTCTGGGTGGCGCCGCCGTACTCGCTGCAGCGCATCGCATTCCGGACTCGAATGCGGTCGTTACAATTGCCGCACCCTACGATCCTGCGCACGTCATCGGCCTGTTCAAAGAACAGATCAAAACGATCCGAGACCAGGGTGAGGTAGAGGTTCAGCTTGCCGGCCGGCCATTTCGTATCAAGCGCGAATTTCTCGATGATGTTGCAGAAAAGAAGCTCGAGCAATGTCTGAAAAATCTGCGCAAGGCGCTGCTGATCTTCCATTCGCCCACTGACAATATTGTTGGTATCGAAAATGCCACGCGTATTTTTACTACGGCAAAGCATCCAAAAAGCTTCGTCTCGCTTGCCGGCGCCGATCACCTGCTGAGCCAAAAGAGCGATGCGATCTACGTAGCCAACGTGATTGCTGGCTGGGTCGAACGCTATCTCGACCAGACTGTCGCGCGGGGCCAAGCCGTTGAAACTGGCACCGTTTTGGTGCGCGAGACCGGTGTCGGCAAATTTCAGCAGGAGATATCAAGCGGGCCACATCGTTTTCTAGCCGACGAACCCGTTAAAGCGGGAGGGCTCGATTCCGGTCCGGGCCCGTACGATCTGTTGCTCGCTGCCCTTGGCGCCTGCACATCGATGACGCTGAGGCTTTACGCCGATAACAAAAAACTGCCACTTGAACGGGTGTCGGTGCGGCTCACTCACAACAAAATACACGCAGAAGATTGCCTTAACTGTGAAACCAAGGAAGGCCTGATCGATCGCATCGATCGCATCGATCGCAACATAACTTTGGAAGGCGCGCTGAGCGCCGAGGAGCGCAAGCGAATCCTGGAGATCGCCGACAAGTGCCCGGTACATCGGACACTGAAATCAGAAATTGAGATTCGGACTCGTGAAGCGGCAGGGTGATCGGCACCTGCTCAAGTCGATTACCACCGATTGAATTTCTTCGCGGTGGGTATATCTAGTCGTCATGCAGGACGCGGCGCGCGCACTGACGCAGCAATTTCTTGCCTGGCTCGCGGAGGCGCCGCGAAGCTATTCGGACGCCGAGGCGTGGCGGCGGAGTTGCCCGCATCTGTCGATCTGGGAGGACGCCATCGCCGATGGGCTGATCCGTTTTGAAAACGGCAGCAACATGAAAGAATCGCGGATTCTGCTGACAAGGCGCGGACGCTCTTTCCTCAAAATGAATTGATCACTTTCGGAAGGCCGCAGAGGAAATGAAGGCTGTGGCGAAGGGTTCTGGCACATAGTTTGTTTGTGCAAGAATCCTCATGGATAACCCCGCAGATCCTCGGCTTGTCTGGGTCGCGACCGTTTTGGCTGCGGCCGTCTTCATTCTGTACGTCACGCATATCTAGGCATTGGGTTCGTCCGCCGGGGACAACCCATTCCCTTGCGGCTTGACGTCCTTCGTTCGGCCTATAGACTAGAACAAAACATGAACATTAATCGAGGCTGAACCGAATAACTCTGTGTCTCCAAAGGCTTATGATTACAGAACTGCGCCGCCTGTTAGCTTTGCAACGAGAACCCGGACTTGAAAACATGTCCGGCCCCCTGCCTTTGGGCATTCCAGCCATTGATGAGGTTCTTCGCGGCGGGCTCCTGCCGGGTGCCCTGCATGAGATCGCGGCGCCAGGAGAGCCCCATATTGCGGCAGCAGCTGGCTTTGCTTTGGGTTTGGCTGGGCATGACGGGAAAAGACGTACCGTCTTCTGGATCGTCGAAGAAATAGCCATCGCCGAAAACGGCGCGCCGCATGGCGCCGGTCTTTATGCCTTCGGCCTCGCACCCGAACGATTGGTGATGGTGAGCGTCGCGCATCGTCGCGATCTGCTGTGGGCGATGGAAGAGGCTTTGCGTTCACGCGCGGTCGGCGTGGTGTTCGGCGAGATGCGAGGTGGCCGGATCGATGAAGTGGCAGTGCGCCGACTTTCACTCGCGGCGGCGGACAGCGGGGCGCTGGCATTCCTGCTGCGCGCGACCCCGCCAAGCGATGCTTCTACTGCGGCGACCCGCTGGATTGTCGGAGCTGTACCTTCGGTGATTTCGCAATGTCCCGGCGCGCCGCGTTTTGTCGCGCACCTTGTCCGCAATCGCTACGGCCCTCTCGGCTCATGGATTCTTGAATGGAGTGACAGCGATGAGCGATTCATCCTCGCAACGCATGCTCAGCCTGTGGCTGCGCCGGCTCTCAACCGATCGCATCGCCAGGTTGCATAAAGTTTCTCCGCCTTTCCGCAATGCGGGGAGAGGTGAACGAGCGCTCGTCGTCACCGGCAGGCGCGGCAATGCCGAGGTTCTCACCGCAATCAATGATAGTGCCGAGCGGCTTGGCCTTGCGCCGGGTTTCGCATTGGCTCAGGCGCGCGCCATGCATCCAGGGATTGATGCAGCCCCCGAAGATGCCGGAGCCGATGCTGCGCTGCTCGAGTCCATTGCCGACTGGTGCCTGCGTTACACCCCGCTGGTGGCATGCGATTCGCCCGACGGCCTGCTGCTCGATATCAGCGGTTGCGCGCATCTTTACGGCGGCGAACGCGAACTGGTTGCCGATCTCAGTGGCCGGCTGGAAGACGCCGGCTTCGCCTATTCGCTCGCCATTGCCGGCACGATCGGCGCCGCCTGGGCTGCCGCTCGTTATGGCGAACCGGCAAGCTATGCCGGCGGAGAAGAGCTTGCGCTGCTTGCGCCATTGCCATTGTCAGCGCTGCGACTCCCACCGGCGACGGTCGCAGGCCTCGCTCGCGTCGGCTTGAAGCGCATCGGCGATATCGTCGATCTCCCGCGGGCGCCCCTCACCGCACGTTTCGGGTCCGAGGTGCTTCGCCAGCTTGATCGCGCTCTCAGCTACGAACAGGAACCGTTGACACCGCGGCTGCCGGTTGCGCCTTATGTCGCCGAGCAGCGATTTCCCGAACCGATTGCGCGCAAGGAGGATGTTCTCGCGATCACCGCGCGCCTGGCGCGGCGGCTGCAATTTGCACTGGAACGGCGCGGCGATGGCGCCCGCCGCATCGAGCTGACGCTGTTCCGCGCCGATGGCGTGGTCCGCCGGATCGCTGCCGGCACGTCGCGGCCGCTGCGCAATCCGGACGACATTCGCGCGCTGTTCGTGGAGCGCCTCGCCGCGCTTTGCGATGCGTTCGATCCCGGCTTCGGCTTTGATATGGCACGGCTGTCGGTCATTGTCGCCGAGCCCTGCCCTTCTGAACAAATCGGCATCGTCGGCGGGGAGGATGCGGCCGAGCTTTGTCGGCTGGTCGACCGTCTGAGCGCGCGCCTGGACGCGCGTCGCGTGCGTCGGCTGACTGCACAAGACAGTCATATTCCCGAACTCGCCGAAGCTGTTCTTCCGGCGCAAGTCGTCAATGGCGATGCGGGCTGGAATGCGTTCCGCCAATATCGCGAGCAGGCCAATCTTCCGCCACGTCCGCTGCGCCTGCTGGCGCGGCCGGAGCCAATCGAGGCCGTGGCGGAAGTGCCGGATGGCCCGCCCTTACGCTTTCGATGGCGGCGCGCATTGCACGAAGTGATCGCAGCCGAAGGCCCTGAGCGAATCGAGGGAGCCTGGTGGAGCGAGCACGGCGGACCGGCGCGGGATTATTTCCGCGTCGAGGACAAAAGCGGACTTCGATTCTGGCTCTTCCGCGCAGGGCTTTACCGCGATCTCGCGCAAGGGGCAGCCGCGCCAAGCTGGTTCCTGCACGGGACCTTTGCCTGAGTTCAATTCATTCTGGACAAGCGCAGCGAGCGAGCCCGGAATGACACAAGATCAGTACCATGCGTTACATCGAATTTTCCGTTGCCTCGAATTTCTCCTTTCTGCGCGGCGCCTCGCATCCGGAAGAGTTGATGGTCCAGGCCGCCCATATTGGGCTGGCGGGCTTAGGACTCTGCGATCGCAATTCGGTGGCCGGCGTGGTGCGCGCCCACCTCGCCAAGCACGAGCAAAATTTATCGCTGCGCTATCACCCGGGCGCGCGGCTCGTTTTCGCCGACGGAACGCCCGATATTCTCGCCTACCCGCGCGATCGCCCCGGCTGGGGCAGGCTGACCCGCTTGCTCACAGTAGGAAATCTCCGCGCCAAAAAGGGCGATTGTGTTCTGCATCTGGATGATCTGCTGGCGCATGCCTTTGGGCTGGAATTGATCGCCATGGGCGCCCCTGCCCGGCTGCTGGAGCGCCTGCGCGAAACTGCACCGCATCGCGTTCGGCTTGCCGCTTCCATGCTTTATCGCGGGCACGACCCCGCCCGACTGGCGCGCCTGAAGCAAGTCGCGCGTATCACCGGCGTGCCGCTGATCGCTGTCAACGATGTCCTCTATCATCATCCCGACCGGCGGCCGCTCGCCGACGTGCTCACCTGCATCCGGGAGAAGACAACAATTGATCGCGCTGGCCGCAGGCTTGCGGTCAATGCCGAGCGATATCTGAAACCGCCGCAGGAAATGACGCGGCTGTTTCGTGATACGCCGGAAGCGATCGCGGAAACGCTGGTGCTCAGCGATGCACTTTCCTTCTCCCTCAATGAGCTGCGCTACGAATATCCCGACGAACAGGTAGAAGGTTTCGACAATGTCCAGGATGCGCTGGCCCACTTTACCTATGAAGGCGCAGCCCGCCGCTATCCGCAGGGCATCCCTGACAGGGTGCGGACGAATCTTGAGCATGAACTCAAGCTGATCGCCCGATTGGAATATGAGCCTTATTTCCTCACGGTCTACGACATCGTGCGCTTCGCGCGTTCGAAAGGCATTCTTTGCCAGGGCCGCGGTTCGGCCGCGAATTCTGCTGTCTGCTATTGCCTGGGCGTGACCGAAGTCGATCCCGGCCGCGCCGACCTCCTGTTCGAACGCTTCATTTCCCCCGAACGGCGAGAGCCTCCTGATATCGACGTCGATTTCGAACACGAGCGGCGCGAAGAGGTCATTCAATATATTTACGACAAGTATGGTCGCGAACGCGCCGGCATCGCCGCCACCGTTATTTCATATCGCGGCCGCTCGGCGATCCGCGAGGTCGGCAAAGCCTTTGGCTTGAGCGAGGACACCATCGGAGCCCTGTCGTCCTCGATCTGGGGCGGCGGTGGCGGCGCAGTTTCGAAGGACGCTGTGACCAGAACCGGCCTCGACCCGCAAAGCCGACGCATGCGCCAGATCCTTGCGCTCGCGCAAGAGATCAACGGTTTCCCGCGTCACCTCTCGCAACATGTCGGCGGCTTCGTGATTACGCGCAGACGTCTCGACGAAGTGATGCCGATCGGCAATGCGACGATGGACGATCGCACCTTCGTAGAATGGGACAAGGATGATCTCAATGCGCTTGGCATCTTGAAAGTCGATGTGCTCGGCCTTGGCATGCTCTCATGCGTGCGCAAGACGCTCGATCTGGTGGAGAAGCATTACGGCGAGCGGCACACCCTTGCCACCATCCCGGCCGAGGATCCCGCGGTCTACCGCATGCTGTGCCGTGCGGACTCTCTCGGCGTATTTCAGGTGGAAAGCCGCGCGCAGATGACCATGCTGCCGCGTTTGAAGCCGCAAAACTTCTACGACCTGGTGATCGAGGTGGCGATCGTGCGGCCGGGCCCGATACAGGGCGACATGGTACATCCTTATTTGCGACGGCGGCGAGGGCAGGAACCGATCTCATATCCCTCAAAGGCCCTTGAAGCGGTGCTCTCGAAGACCCTGGGCGTGCCGCTGTTTCAGGAGCAGGCGATGAAAATCGCCATCGTCGCCGCCGGCTTCACGCCAGCGGAGGCCGACCAGCTTCGCCGCGCCATGGCAACCTTCAAGCGCGTCGGCACCATCGGCACATTCCAGCGCAAGATGATCGACGGCATGCTGGCCAACGATTACACGCGCGAGTTTGCCGAGCGTTGTTTCCAGCAGATCGAGGGCTTCGGCGAATACGGCTTTCCCGAAAGCCACGCGGCGAGTTTTGCGCTTCTAGTCTATGCTTCGGCCTGGCTGAAATGCCACTATCCGGATGCCTTCGCTGCCGCGCTGTTGAATGCGCAACCAATGGGATTTTACGCCCCGGCGCAGATCGTGCGCGACGCGCGCGAGCACGGCGTCGCAGTACGGCCTCCCGACATCAATCATTCGCAATGGGATGCGACGCTCGAACCAGGTCCCCGCGCGGCCAAACGTTTGTACGAGCTGCATCAGGAGATGCGGGATGATGTGCATACAACCCACGCCATTCGTCTCGGCCTTCGGGAGATCAAGGGGCTGAAGGAAGAAGATGGAAAACTGATTGTTGAAAATCGATCGTCATGGCTGGCCGGGCATGGCGAGTCAGAAATTTTCATCGCCTACGACTCCATGCGCGATCTCTGGCTGCGCACGGGGCTTTCTCCGCGCGTGCTGGAACGCCTGGCGGATGCGGATGCTTTCGGCTCGCTCGGTCTCAGCCGTCGTGAAGCGTTGTGGGCGGCGAAGGCTCTCGGCCGGGTCGGCGACCACGACGACGATTTGCCGCTGTTTTCTGTTGATGGCGACGCCACGCTGACACGTATCGTTTCGAGTGAGCCTGATGTCCATTTGCCGCCGATGCCGATCGGCGAGGAAGTCATCAACGATTACCGTTTCATGCATTTGTCGCTGCGCGCACATCCGGCGCAATTCCTGCGTCCTGATCTCAATGCGCGTGCAATCAAACAAAACGACACGCTGCGTCGAATCCGTTCCGGGACGCACGTGTGCATCTCAGGACTGGTCACGTGTCGGCAGCGACCAGGCTCGGCCAATGGCGTCGTATTCATGACAATCGAGGACGAAACCGCAGTTGCCAACGTGATCGTATGGCCGAAAGTATTCGAGCGCTTGCGACCGATAGTGCTGGGAGCGCGCTACGTGGCAGTCACCGGTTGCGTGCAGGAGGAATCGGGTGTCATCCACGTTGTTGCCGAGCAGCTGGAGGATCTGACACATTGCCTGGCTCGACTGGCCGAGCATGGTGCCAAGATCGATGGGCTGGCCCGCTGCGACGAAGTGCGCCGTCCGATCGAGGAACAGCGCGAAAAACGGCTTGCCGGAGGGCGCCAGAACCGCCTTGTCCGGCTCATGCGGGAGATGCCGGAGCTCGCTTCCGATCTCGATGTGCCCGCGCGCGGCTCGGCACACGCGCCAACGCGGCGGGCGCGGGCATGATCGAATATCTTACCCGCATGACGCCTACATTGGCGGCGCAATTCCGCGCCCGACATTAATGCGCGCAGTCATCAGCGTGCCGTCAGCCTGCCGTGTAGCCGCCGGAATATAGATTCGAGCGCCAGGCTTGAGCTCTTCCCTGCTGCCAGGCAAATAGCGCACGATCACCGTCTCGGGCGTCAGCTCGATCTTCTTGGAGCCATCCTTGTAGCTCAGCGTGATCGTGGAACCCTCCTCGCTCGAAACAGTCCCACCTACCGTGCTTTTGCCGACGTTGCTGACTGTTCCGTTCGTCATGGTGCTTTGCGGCCTGTAATCGTACGGCCGGTCGCCTTCGCCGGTGCCACGCATGGCTTCCGGAAAAATATGGACCTCGACGGCCTTCCAGGTGCCGTCCCGATGCGGCATTGCGGTCGAGCCCACGTACGAATTCGGTTTGATGTCCGCGAGCGAGGCCTTCTCCAGCGCAATAACACTACCGTCATCCGCCAACTTGATTCTCAGCGTGTCACCCTCGCGCGATTTGACAGTCATCATGGTGCCTTCGATCTGATCGATCGTGCCGCGCACTCGCACCGGTTTGTCTTGCGCAGACACCGAGGCAGAAACCATTGCAACGGCGCATACCGCGCCAATAAGTGTCAATACTTTCACGTCGTATCCTCCTTTAACAGCTGCGCCGCCTCAAACGGCGGCGCAGCAATAATGAGAATGACAATTGCGTTTTCTCACATCGCCGGCGTCAGACTGCGGCCGATGTAAAGAGTCTTGGCCAGCACCGAGCCATCCGGCTGCTTGTCAGACGCCATGATGATGATCTGGGCGCCAGGCTTGAGCTCCTCTTTGTTGCCCGGCGCTACCGCCGTGACCGCCGTTGCCGGTGTCACAATAATTTTCTTCTCGCCATCTTTATATTTTACCTGCACCGCCTGGCCATCCTTCTCGGTCACACTGCTTTCCACGTAGGCATTTGTCATTGTGCTGCCGGGCTTCGCGTCCCAATTGAAGTGCCGATCCGCCACGACGCCGCGCTGCGCGGGCAGGAAAATGTGAACAGAAAACGCTTCGATGCTGCCGTCCGGACGCGGCATGCCGGCAACGCCGATGAATGAATCTTTCTTGATGTCGTCGAGCGAAGCTTTGACCAATCCGGAAACGCGCGCGTCATCGGCCAGTTTCACGTCAAGCATGGTGCCGTCGCGCTGCTTTAGCGAGAGCATGCCGTCATCGGTTTTTTCGATCTGCCCGCGAATGCGACCCTGCTGTTGAGCAAAGGAAGCAGATGTAAAAACCAGAGCAACCGCAACAGTGGTCACGCCGATCGCGCGCCGTACGATCTTCAAGCTGTACATTATGTCCTCCCGATCCGGTTCCGGTTTGATCCGATCCCAATTAGGCGTTTAACCCCGACATCTGCGGCTTATTCCGGGCGCCGATCACTCACTTTTTCTTGAGCAGATCGTCTTCAACCAGCTTGCGCAATTCCGGAGTTACCTCCGGTCGAATGCCAAACCAAAGCTGGAAACCGCGCACAGCCTGATGCAACAGCATGCCAAGGCCGTCGGCGGTACGCAGCCCGCGCGCGCGCGCTATCGCCAATAACCTGGTCTCGAGCGGGGCATAAACGATATCCGCGACGACCAGCGAAGGCGGGCAGCGCAGGTTGAGCACCAGCGGAGGCTGGCCTTCCATGCCAAGCGTCGTCGCATTTACCAACAGCCCGGCGCCCCCCAAAAGGCCGGTGGTTTCATCCCAGCTCGCGAGCTGTAGTGCCGAACCGAACTTCTTGCGAAGAGCCTGCGCCCTCTCCCTCGTTCGGTTGATCACGTAGATGCGCCTGACTTCGCGCGTGAGCAAACCGTAGATCACAGCGCGCGCGCCGCCTCCGGCGCCGAGCACAACAGCAGTCGACAAACCGCGATCCCAGCCCGGTGTTACGGCGTCAAGATTGGCGAGAAAACCTTCGACGTCGGTATTTGTCGAGCGCAGCCTGTCGTCGTCGTACCAAAGTGCATTCGCCGCACCGACTGCGCGCGCACGTTCGTCCGGTTCGGACAGTTTCAGGGCGGGCTCCTTGTGCGGCACGGTTATATTGGCGCCGACATAGCCGTTTTCGCGCAGTCGCGTGACGAAATCGGCGAATTTCTCCGGTGGAACAGCCTCGCGCCGGTATTCGGCATCGAGCTTGTGCTGCTTGATCCAGTAATTGTGGATGAGCGGTGAACGCGAATGCCCGGCGGGCCAGGCGATGACACAAACTGCTTTATGATTTTCGGCCATTCATTACTCGACTGCGTTTAATTGCGCGGCGCCGCTATAGTCCGCGCCGCGCGACGCGTCAACGGTTGCGGCTTGCCCGCTTTCGCGCCATTGCGCTTGCAAGCGCGCCCGCTTATGGCATGTCTGTCCGCTTTCCGGAACGACCCTCATGAAATCGATTTTCATTGATTGCAATGATCAATTGGCCCCGGTCTGGCAAAGGGTTCTCAGGCCTGATGACCCCCCAATCGATGTCAACCGCAAAGCGTTCGAACGCAATGAATTGCTCCGAATCATACGTGGCTACGACATTGCGATCGACGACCACTCATACATGCCCACCCAGCTGGTTGAGCAGTGTCCGGAGCTCAAACACATCGTTTTCCTCGGCACGGGACCCGCCAGCTACATGAACGTGGGCGAGCTCAACGAACGCGGCATCAAAGTTCACATCATCAAAGGCTACGGCGATACGGCGGTGGCCGAGCATGCCATCGCGCTGCTGTGGGCCTGCGCGCGTGACCTCGCGTACATGGATCGCGAGGTGCGCCGCGGCGTCTGGACGCCACACGAAGGCGTGCAGCTCCTCGGCAAGACGCTTGGCGTGATCGGGCTTGGCGGCATTGGACGCGAGGTAGCGCGTATCGGCAAAGGCATGGGCATGAACGTGATCGGCTGGAATCGCACCAAGCATCCAGAGATCGCCGTGCCATTGGTCGACATTGACACGCTTCTCGCTCGCGCCGATGTCGTGTCGATGAATCTGACACTCGGCGATGAGACGCGCGGTTTTCTGTCAGCCGACCGCATCGCGCGGATGAAGAAGGGCGTCATATACGTCAACACGGCGCGCGGAGCGCTCGCTGACGAAGCCGCGCTGATAACGGCGCTGAAAAGCGGTCACATCCGGCACGCGGGACTGGACGTCTTCCATCATGAGCCGTTGCCGCCGGATCATGCGCTGGCGAAACTTGAGAACGTGACACTGTCGGCCCATGCGGCATTCCGCACCCCGGAGGCTTCCGAAATGCTCCTTCGCCGCGCGATCGATATCGTGAAGACAATCGTCTAGCGAAATCCATTTCCGACTTCTTGATCCTGGGTCCCCGCCTTCGCGGGGACGAACGGTGAGGGAGATCGTGCGTCAACCCCGTTCATTCCCGCGTAAGTGGGAATCCAGACCGTAAACAGTGAACCTCATTCTGCGCCCATCCCGCGTTCCGGGACGAACGCAGGACAATTTCAATAGAGCCCGGTCGTGGTGCCGCCGTCGATCATGATGGCAGCCCCTTGAATGTGCCGCGCCTCTGGACGCGCCAGAAACAATGCCAGCTCGGCGATGTCGTCGGGCTGGCCGATACGCCGCGCACCGCTCTTGGCGAGGCTGATTTTGCGCGCCTCTTCGGGCGTCGTGTTGTTCGCCTTGGCGAACTGCTGGAACAATGTGACGACGCGGTCGGTTTCCACCATGCCGGGGTGAATGACATTCACATTGACATCGTCGCGATTGCCGATGGTGGCGAGACCCTTCGCGAAATTCGCAAAGGCCGCGTTCACCGAACCGCCGATCAGGAAATCGGGTCCCGGCGTTCGGGCCGCCGCCCCGATGACGTTGATGATGCTTCCATGCGATGCCTTGAGCAGCGGCCAGGACAGCCGCGACAGCCGCACCGCGGCGAAATATTTCAAGGCAAATCCATCGATGAACGCATCATCCGGAAGCTCGAAAAAATGCCACCGCGCGTCGCACCTGCGTTGTTGACGAGGATGTCGCAGCGTTTGAATTTCTCGTTGACCGCCTTGAACAGCTGCTCGCAACCAGCAAGCGTCCTAAAATCTCCGGCAACCGTCATAGGGGCAGGTCCTCCAGTCATTGTCTTGGCTGCGGCTGCAAGATTGTCGGCACTGGCCGCCGCCAAAACGACTTGCGCGCCTTCGCGCGCGAAAGCGGTTGCAATTGCCTTGCCTATCCCACGGCTGCCCCCGCTAACGACAACAACCTTCCCTTCAAATCCCTTTGGCACGGGTCTCTCCCTTGATTTTGTGCAGGCTTTATACGCGGCGCGCGGGCAGTCGGCGAGCGCATTGACCTGACCGCGTTCCCGGTCACAATAAGAAAAAAAGACGGTGCCGATCCGAAGGTAGGGCGGGCTTTCCGCCAGGATCACGCGCTATCCGAGGGGAGGACACGTGAAGCCGGCGCCATTTGCCTATACGAAGGCACGGACGCTCAAGGAAGCAGTAACGCTGCTCGCCAAACACAAGGACGACGCGCGGCTGCTCGCCGGCGGGCAGAGCCTGATCGCGACGCTGAATATGCGCCTTTCGGCGCCGGAACTGCTGATCGACATCAACGGCATCAAGGGACTCGATGGCATTGCCAAGAAAGGTAAATTCGTCGAAATCGGTGCACTGGCTCGTCACGCCCAGGTCGAACGGTCCGACGTCGTTTCCAGGCACGCGCCGCTCATCGCGCTCGCAATGCCCCACATAGGTCATCCCGCCATCCGCAACCGCGGCACGTTTGGCGGCTCCATCGCTTTCGCCGATCCGGCGGCGGAATTGCCGGCGTGCGTCCTGGCGCTTGGGGGCGAGATTGACATTGTCGGCCCCAAGGGCAAGCGCACGGTAAAAGCGGACGCTTTCTTCAAGGGCTTGTTTGAGACTGCGCTGCGTCCGCAGGAAATGGTGACGGCGGTGCGCGTTCCCGCTGCCGACAAGAACACTCGCGTCGGATTTGCCGAATTGGCGCGCCGGCATGGCGACTATGCGATCGTCGGGCTGGCTGCCACCGCGCGCGCAGACGGCAAGAGCGTGACCGATGTGCGATTGACCTATTTCGGTGTCGGCAACACGCCTGTCCGCGCCAGGAAAGCCGAGGCCGCGCTCGCTGCAGGCAATATCGACGCAGCAGTCAATGCGCTCGATCTCGAACCGAATGACGATGTGCAGGCGACCGCAAAGGTCAAGAAGCATTTTGCGGTCGTGCTGCTTCGCCGCGTGGCGAAACAGCTGCTGGAGGATCGGCCGTGAGCCATCACGCCCTCGATATTTCTCTCATTGTAAACGGCGAGCGCGTACAGGAGCGCGTGGATGCGCGCAAGACACTGGTCGATTTCCTGCGCGAGGACCTTTTGCTGACAGGCAGCCATGTCGGGTGCGAACACGGCGTTTGCGGCGCCTGCACCGTGCGCGTGAACGGCGAGATTGTCCGCGGGTGCTTGATGCTGGCGGTGCAGTGTGACGGCGCCAAGGTCGAAACGATCGAGGGACTATCCGATTCCGGCGAAGTCGCCGACCTGCAGGCAGCATTCGAGCAGCGCAACGCCTTGCAATGCGGGTATTGCACGCCAGGGATGCTCGCGACCGCGCAGGACCTGCTCAAGCGGACGAAAAATGTTCCAAGCCGCGAACAAATCCGCGAGCACATTTCCGGGAACTACTGCCGCTGCACGGGCTACCACGCCATCGTCGATGCGGTGGAAGCGGTGGCACAGGCACGCGCTGGAGCGAGAAAATGAAAATCGTCGAAGATTCTCCGCCCGTGCTGACCGCACTTGATCGTCCGAACTCCTACATTGGCCGCTCGGTACCTCGCCCGAACCTGCAGCGGCTGACGCAGGGCCGCGGGCAATATGTCAGCGATGTCAATCTGCCGCGCATGGCACATGTTGCTTATGTGCGCTCGCCGCACGCTCATACGCGCATCGTCAAAATTGCTACCGAGGCAGCAAAAAAGTCGCCGGGCGTCATCGCAGTCGTTACCGGCGCGGAGCTTGCCAAGGTCATGACTCCGTGGGTGGGTGTCCTTACTCACCTCAAGGGCTTGAAATCGGCGCCGCAGTCTCCCCTGGCCTTGGACCGCGCCTGCTGGCAGGGCGAAGCGGTTTGCGCGGTCGTCGCCCGCACGCGCGCCGAGGCCGAGGATGCCTGCGAACTGGTCGAGGTGAGGTACGAAGAATTACCCGCCGTGACCGACCCGGAAGTGGCCCTCGATCGCAAGACACCGGTCATTCATGCCTCGCTCGGCGACAATCTCTGCTTTGAGCGGAAACTCGACGTCGGCGCGGTGGACAAGGCGTTCGCCGAATCCGATGCCGTAGTCGAGGCCACGTTCCGTTTCGGCCGCCACACCGGCGTGACAACCGAGCCGCGTGCCGTGGTCGCCGACTGGAACGAAGGCGAGCAGCGCATGACCGTCTATCACGGGACGCAGGCGCCGCACATGATGCAGAATTTGTTTGCCAAGCATCTTGGCATTGCCGAGCACCAGGTGCGTGTCGTGACCAAGGACGTCGGCGGCTCGTTCGGCATCAAGGTCCACACCTATGCCGACGAGATGGCAACGGTGGCGTTGTCAAAACTGCTCAAGCGTCCCGTGAAATTCGTCGCCGACCGCATCGAAAGCTTTGTCACCGACATTCACGCCCGCGATCATCGCATCAAGGCAAAAATCGGCGTGAGCAAGGACGGCACCATCAATGCCTTCGAGATCGATGACCTGACCGGAATTGGCCCCTACTCCGTCTATCCCCGCACCAGTGGCATCGAGGCCAACCAGATCGTCAACCTGACCGGCGGCCCCTACAAATGTCCGAACTACCGTGCGCAGGCCCGGGTCGTTTTCCAGAACAAGAACGTCATGTGCCAGTACCGCGCGGTCGGCCATCCGATCGCGGTGGCAGTCACCGAAGGCCTGGTCGAACTCGCTGCCGCCAAAATCGGCATGGATCCACTGGAATTGCGTCGGCGAAACCTTATCGCTGACGATGCCTATCCAACGCAGTCAGCCTCAGGGCTCAAGTTCGAGCTGCTTTCGCATCACGAGGCACTGGCTCACCTCGATTCGATGATGAACTACGCCGGCCTGCGCGCCGAACAAAAGAGGCTGCGGGAAAAAGGAATCTATCGGGGGATCGGTTTTGCCAGCTTCATTGAAGTCACCAATCCTTCCGCGGCCTTCTACGGCGTCGGGGGCGCCCGCATCACATCAATGGATGGGGCCACCGTGAAGCTCGACGCCCAAGGCGCGATCATCGTGCACACCGGCGTCACCGAGCAGGGCCAGGGCGCTGAGGCCGTGGTGGCGCAATGCGTCGCCTCGTCATTCGGCGTGCCGATTGAAAAGGTGCGCGTCGTTACGGGCGACACCGACAATACGCCCTACGGCGGCGGCACCTGGGCATCGCGGGCTGCCGGCATCGGCGGCGAGGCCGCCTGGCAGGCCGGTAAAGCGCTGCGGGCTAATGTCGTCGCCGTTGCCGCTTCGATCCTGCAGGCCAAGCCCGATGATCTCGAGATCCGGAACGGCACCGTCGTCGACAAGCAAACGGGCACCGAGCGACTGCCGCTGGACGAGCTGGCACGCGTGGCCTACTTCCGCCCAGACACGCTGCCGCCTGGATTTCAGGCGGAACTGATGGTGACGCGCCATTACGTGCCGCGCGCGTGGCCGTTCGCGTTCACCAACGGCATCCAGGGCAGCTATCTCGAAGTGGATACCGATACCGGCTTCGTGAAGCTTCTCAAGCACTGGTGCGTGGAAGATTGCGGCACCATCATCAATCCGCAGCTCGTGGACGAGCAGATTCGCGGCGGTGTCGTACAGGGCATCGGCGCGGCGCTGTTCGAGCATTGTCTGTACGATGAGCGCGGACAGATGCTCAACGGCAACATGGCCGACTATCTGGTCCCGATGGCGGCGGAAATGCCGGACATCGAGTGTGGTCATGTGGTCTCGCCCACTGCGGACAGCGAACTAGGCGCAAAGGGCGCGGGCGAAGCCGGCACCGCCGGCGCTCCGGGATCGGTGATGAACGCGATCAACGACGCGCTGCGACCGCTGGGCGCGCAACCGCTCACCGACATGCCGTTCACGCCGGACAAAATCCTCCGCGTCTTGGGAAAGATCTAAATCGGAAAATCTGCGGCTGACGCTAGTCTACGAAAGCGATCATACGCCCACCGACGATCACCGAAAGCCAGAGCACGATCGACAGCGCGCCCGCCAGCCGCAAGCGCGGCGGTGGCGCGACCCCGGTTCTCGTCTGTTGTGCCTCCCATTGCGCGGCGTGTTTCAACACGAGCGCATTGGTCACCGCGCAGGCGACGAGGGCCATTTTTACCTGAAACAGTCCGGTGCCGGCATATTTGACCGCCCGGACCGAGAAAAGCGCCAACCCGGCGACAACTGCCAGTCCAAGGCCCGCGATCGCGATCGGCAGCAAGGCGCGAGCTAGGGTGCCGATCGGCACCGTGCGCCGCCATCCCATCAGCCGCAGATCGAGCGGCACGATCGCCCCGAACAACAGCGCAATGCCGACGATGTGGGCAGCGTTGACCGAAGCATAGATCCAGCGCGAATGCCGCAGGGCGGCGACCGGCGCCCAGTCTTGCAGCGCCGTGAGCGCATCGATCAGCATAGTGGCGACGCGGAATCAGTCCCTGTCCGGGTACAGATTATAAAGCGTGCCAGCGATTATGATGCGCTCGGCCTTCATAAGCCGCTTTTTCTTGTCCTTCGCGCGATGGCCCTGGAACGTCGCTTCGACACCTTTGGCCAGCATCGAATCCTTCAACCCGGCGCGCTCGTTGCGCCACGGCTGACCGACTTCGACTGTCCAATCCTCATTCTTGGCGGTCACCGTAAGCAGGCCGTGCGGGTTCCCGAGCTGAGCCGATTTGATCACGCCGGTCAGTTCAAAATTTTCGCTCTCGTCGGCCCACGACCAGCCGTGATGGGCGTACCCGCGTGTTGCGAACAGGGTGCCCCCCGCCAGCGCCATCGCTGCGCCGGCCACAATAAAGCGACGTCTCACAAGCATCGGCACCTCCCGTTGCTCAAAATTTCTCACAACCCGGTTTTTCAGAATTTGATCATGTCGCTTTTGGTAAGCGTAGTTTTTGCTGAGACTTGTGGCGCATTCATGAACGTGAAAACCGCCGAGTACTCCGCGTAGGGATCGACCGCCGAAATGCCGTCGACCGGAATGATCACGTTCATGCCGCGAAACGCCGCCCCGCTGCCGGTATAAAGCACCGCACCATTCGAGGCAGTGCCTACGGCAATCACGGTGGTGATGCCTTTGTCCTTCAAGATCTTCTCGAGATCGGTATTGCGAAACTTGTCCGGACCCGAAAGCACATGCGGCTCGTCCGCCTGCGGTGCAACATCCTTGATAACATCGGCCGGCGTGCTGTTGGCGATAATCGAATAAATCACCGGAACCTTGCTGGCACGAGCCTCAGCGAGCAGCTTTTTCATCGCGGGAATCGTATCGAGGCAACGTGGTCGCTGGCCGCAATTCTGGTTCATGAAATCGAGCATCAACAACGCGGTGGTCTTCGGATCAACCGTGACCGGCTTGAGCGCCGGCGCTGCCGGCGGCTTCACGCTGGCCCATTCGTCGACAATATTGGCTGCATTTGCGGGGAGCGCGAGCACCGCCAGGATAGCAGTGGCGATCAGATGGCGTTTCATGAATGTCCTCCGGCCTGGTTTGAATTTCGCAGGATGATGCGCAAGTGCTTTGTGTCCTGTCAAAGAGGTGGTGCCGGCGGCTTGATGAAATACCGCCGCTCTGCGCAATATTGCGCCGCCCGCGAGCAGAGAATTTGACGCTGCGAAAACAAGAAAGCCGGAAGGAAGCACTTATGAATATCAAGGTCGGCAAACAAGCGATCGCCGAAGCCACGCAAAAGCTCAAGAATTGGGGACGGTGGGGCAAAGACGATCAAATTGGCACGCTCAACCACGTCACCCCCGAGGACATTGTCAAGGCGGCCAGCCTGATCCGGTCCGGCAAGGTGTTTGCCCTTGGCATCCCGCTCGACCGTACCGGTCCGCAGACGGGATTGTTTGGCGGGCGCTTCAATCCAATCCACCAGATGCTGGCAACCGGCACCGACGCAATCGCCGGGCAGCAGGACTGGAACAAGATCCGCTATGCCGACGACACGCTGACGCTGTGCGTGCAGGGAGCTACCCACTGGGATGCGCTCGGCCACATCTTTTATGAAGACAAGGCCTACAACGGTTACGACGCCAAGCTCATCGACTCCCGCGGACTGTCCGTGTTGGGGATCGAACATTCGAAAAACAAAATGGTAGGCCGCGGCGTGTTGCTCGATATCGCGCGCTTTCGCGGCGTGAAATGGATGCGGGACGGCGAAAGCATTTCCAATGACGAGCTCGATCAATGCGCGAAACAGCAGAATGTCACCATCGGCCGCGGCGACTTTGTCATAGTCCGCACCGGACAGATGGAACGTTGCCTCGCTGAAAAAAACTGGGGCGGCTATGCCGGTGGCGACGCGCCCGGCGTCAAGTTCGAGAACTGTTATTGGTGCCAGGAAAAGCAGATTGCCGCGATTTGCACCGACACCTGGGGCGTCGAGGTGCGGCCGAACGAGACCACCGAAGCCAATCAGCCCTGGCACTGGGTTGTAATTCCGGCCATGGGCCTGTGCATGGGCGAAATCTTCTATTTGAAGGAACTCGCCGAGGATTGCGAACAGGACGGGATTTATGAGTTCTTCTTCTGCGGCCCGCCGCTGATCATCACCGGGGGCACCGGCTCTCCGATCAACCCGCAGGCGATTAAGTGAGTCTTACGCTGCAATGACATTTGTCGGTACCCTCGGGCTTGTCCCGGGGGTCCGCGTCTTTGGCTATAATGATCGCAAAGACCAGATGGCCGGGCGAGCCGGTCACCACGAGTAATGTTGGGAGGAGTACATGCCCCGTTGGCTCAAGCGTGGAATGGACGCGAGTGCGATAAAGGCCGCCGACGCCAAAGTGCGCGAAACCGTCGAGAACATTCTGGCGCAGGTGGACGAGCGCAAGGATGCGGCAATCCGAGAGATGTCGGAAAAATTCGACAAATGGTCGCCAAAGGATTTCCGCCTGTCGCCACAGGAAATCGAGCGTGCCATCGCACAGGTCCCAAAGCGCGACCTTGACGACATCAAGTTTGCGCAAGCGCAGGTACGCAATTTCGCGCAGGAACAGCGCGAGACGATGCACGACCTTGAGGTCGAGACGCTGCCGGGCGTCGTTCTCGGCCATCGCCATATTCCGGTGAATTCGATCGGCTGCTACGTGCCTGGCGGGCGCTATCCGATGGTCGCGTCTGCACACATGTCGGTCGTCACGGCGAAGGTCGCGGGCGTGAAGCGCATCATCGCCTGCGCGCCGCCGTTTCGAGGCGGACCGCATCCGGCGATTGTCGCGGCAATGCATTTTGGCGGCGCTGATGACATTTACGTGCTCGGTGGTGTGCAGGCCGTAGCTGCCATGGCGCTTGGTACCGAAACGATCAAGCCGGTCGACATGATAGTTGGGCCGGGCAATGCCTATGTGGCGGAGGCCAAGCGCCAGTTGTTCGGCCGCGTCGGCATCGACTTGCTGGCCGGTCCGACGGAAACGCTCATCATCGCCGACGAAAGCGTCGACGGGGAACTCTGCGCCACCGATCTTCTCGGCCAGGCCGAGCATGGCCCCACGTCTCCCGCGGTGCTGATCACCAATTCCGAAAAGCTTGCGCGGGACACGATGAAAGAGGTCGAGCGGCTGCTATCGATACTTCCCACCGCAGACGCGGCGGGCCAGGCTTGGAAGGACTACGGGGAGGTGATCGTCTGCGACAACGAGGCGGAGATGATCGCCGAGGCCGATCGCGTGGCGTCCGAGCACGTGCAGGTGATGACGCGCGACCCGGATGTGTTCCTCAATGGCATGAAGAACTACGGTTCACTGTTTCTTGGGCCGCGCACCAATGTTGCCTATGGCGACAAGGTGATCGGTACCAACCATACCCTGCCGACGAAGAAAGCGGCGCGCTACACCGGGGGGCTGTGGGTAGGCAAATTCATGAAAACGTGCACCTATCAAAAAGTGCTGACCGACGAGGCCAGCGCCATGGTCGGCGAATACTGCTCGCGCCTGTGCGTGCTGGAAGGCTTTCTTGGTCATGCCGAGCAGGCGAACATTCGCGTGCGGCGCTACGGCGGCCGCAACGTGCCCTATGCCCAGGCAGCGGAATGATTTCTGTCATGGCCGGGCTTGTCCCGACCATCCACGTCTTTGATAGTGCATGTCCGAAGACGTGGATGCCCGGTACAAGGCCGGGCATGACGAAGCATGGTAGTTGATCTCACCCGAACCCCCTCGTTTCGACTCGACGGCAAGCGCGCGCTCGTGACCGGAGCCGGACGCGGCATTGGCCTTGCGGCCGCCTCCGCGCTGGCGGATACCGGGGCGGACGTGACGCTTGTTGCGCGCACAACAAAGGAAATCGAAGAGGCCGCTGATGCGATCCGCTCGCGCGGGCAAAAGGCTGCACATTTTACACTCGACGTCCGCGACGTCGACGCGGTGAGAAAGGCAATTGCAGAACAAGCGCCATTCGAGATCCTGGTCAACAATGCCGGGACCAACAAGCCGGCGCCGTATGTCGACGTGAAGACAGAAGATTTCGATTTCGTCTTTTCGCTGAACGTGCGCGCCGCCTATTTTGTGGCGCAGGCCGTCGCGCGCCGGCTGATCGATGCCGGACGCGGCGGCTCCATCATCAATATGTCCTCGCAGATGGGTCACGTCGGTGGACCGACGCGGACGGTCTATTGCGCGACCAAGCACGCAATGGAGGGCTTTACCAAAGCGATGGCAATCGAGCTTGCCCCGCACAAGATTCGCGTCAACACGCTGGCGCCCACCTTCATCGAGACGCCGATGACGCGGCCGTTCTTCCAGAATCAGACGTTTCGCGAGGATACGCTTCGCCGCATCAAGCTTGGCCGCCTCGGCCAGCTCGAGGATTTGACCGGCGCAATCGTATTCCTGGCGAGCGATGCCGCGGCTCTGATGACGGGCTCATCGCTCGTCGTCGACGGTGGCTGGACCGCGGAGTGAGCAGGCCTACCTACTTCAGCTGCGGCAGATCGGCGAAGTACTCCGGGTGCTCCTGCTGTACCTCGGCCATGAATTGCGGCCGGAACAGGCTCGGCACGTCCAGCCTTGGCGCGCCTTTCAATGTGTTCATGAGCACCTCGTCCTCGGCGTTTTCGAAAGCGCGCATCACGTTCGGCGAAAGCCGGGGGTCGAAGCTGATATGCTTCACCGCTTTCTTGCCGATCGCGATATCGGTGCCGGGCACCCATTTCGCGAAAATCTCCACCGCCTCGTCTCGGTTGTTGCGCGTGAAGTGCGAGGACTCGGCGAGACCGGCAGCGATGCTTTTCACCACCGCAGGCTTGCTCTCCACCGTCGGTCCGTGCGCGGTTGCCACCATGACGTACGACATATGATGGCCGCCGCGGATAACCGTGAATGAATCCGGCACCTCGGTGAGCACCTGCGTGACATAGGGCTCCCACGATACGACCGCATCGACCTTGCCTTCCTTCAGTGCAGGCGCGAGGCCGAACTGCGACCAGATATTTTCGATGGTGAGCTCTTCGTATTTCATCTTGGCGCGGCGCAGCACCATCTTGAAATATTCGTCGGATGTCTGTCCGCGCGCGAGACCGATCTTCTTGCCCTTGAGGTCGGCGATCTTGCCAGCCTCGATGCCCCTGCCCTTTTTGGTCACAATGGCGAGCGGGTCGTCGCAATTGTCGCGCGTCGCGTCATTCATGATCAGTCCGATCACCTTGAACGGCTCCCCAGCATGCACCGCTTTGAGGTAAGTGGTGGTGCTCATGTCGCCGATTTGCGCGCGGCCGTCGTGCATGGCGTTGACCATGTCGGTGCCCGTGTCGACCACCAGCATTTTCGCGTCGACGCCGTGTTTCCTGAAGAAGCCTTTCTCGGCCCCAATGAACATCGGCAGATGGCCGAAATTGTTTCCGATGACTACGTCAAGCTTGGGCAAGTCCGCCATCGATTGTCCTCCCGATCCGCTGGCGTCGCCCCGCGAAAGCGGTGATCCAGCTCATTGACTGTCGATCTTAGCTCAAACGCCGGAGAATCGGATTTCCATTTGGCGGGCGATGATCGACCGTCACTTGCCCAACACCTGCGGATTTACACAGTTTGGGGGCATCCGCCCACCGAGCAACGCCTCAATATTGTCCACTACGATGTTCGCCATTTCCTCGCGCACCTCGACCGTGGCGCTGCCGAGATGCGGCACCAGCACGACGTTCTTCAGCTGCTTCAATCCGACATGGACCTTTGGTTCGTGCTCGAACACGTCGAGGCCGGCGCCTGCGATCTTCCTGCCTTTAAGCGCTCGCACCAGAGCCGCTTCGTCGATGATCGCGCCGCGCGCAGTATTGATAATGAATGCCGACTTCTTCATCAGGCCGATCTCGTTGGCCCCGATCTGATGCCGGGTTTCTGCATTGAGCGGTGAATGCAGCGAGACGAAATCCGATTCGCGCAGCAGCTGATCTAGCGGCACGAACGTGAGACCGGCTTCTCTCTCTTCACCTTCCGGCTTTCGGCGCGGTGTCCAATAAAGGACCTGCATGGAGAAGCCTTGGGCACGTTTTGCCACCGCTTTGCCGATGAGCCCGCCGCCGCCGATGAGGCCTAAGGTCTTGCCGTGAACAAAGGACCCGAGCAAATGCCGGGATTGCCCGCCGGGGAATTTACCCGCACGCACGAGCCGATCGCCCTCCAGCATGCGGCGCGAAACCGCGAGCATGAGCCCGAACGTGAGATCAGCGGTCGCCTCGGTCGTGACAGGCGGTACCACAGTGACGGGTATGCGGCGCGCCGTAGCTTCGGCCACGTCGATATTCGACGGCGTAATGGATTGCGCCGCGACATGACGCAGCTTCGGATTGGCGGTGATGACCGAGCGGTCGATCTTGTCATGCAGCAGGCAAAAGAGGATATCGGCCTTGCGAACCGCGGCGACAAGCGCGCGGTGCGGAATGATCCTGCTGTCGTCAGGAAAAACTTTCACGTTCGCCAACGCCCGTAACCGCTTGAGCGCGCTCTCGGCGATCGGCTGGGTGACGAAGACGCGAGGCTTGGCCGTCACCGCAGCCACCGCACGATACCGGCAACTCCGTCGACGGCACACTGCGCGCCATCGGGAATCTTGCGCGTGGCATCCAGCACCCCCAGCACCATCGGAATTCCGCGCTCGCGCGCAAGCGAAGCCAGGTGCGAGGTAGAGCCTCCGAGCTCGGCAACGACCCCGGAAACGCGCGGCAAAATCGGACTGAGTGCCGGCCCCGCCACGCGCGTGACCAGCACGTCGCCGGGTGCAACGCGCGATAGTTCACATTCGCAATTGACCACGACCGCGCGGCCAGAGCCCCAGCCGATGCCGGCAGGGTGACCATTCAGACCCGGATGCTGCAGCCAGATTTCGTCCGGCACCACCGCCGACTCCATGTGGAGCGGACGCGATTGCAACAGCACGAAGCCGGTCTCGTCCGCTGCCCATTCGACCTCGACGGGACCACCCGCCAGTTGCTCGCACCTGCGCAAGAGGCGACCGAGCGTCACCGCTTCGCCTGGTGATAGGCAGGGCTCGCTGACAAGCTCTTTCGGGACCAGCTCCGGGGCGGACATGCCGTGCGCACAAGTATCGCGGTGTCCTTTGCGGCCGGCCTCGACGGTGCGCAAGAAGCCGGTCTTGCTCAGCAGAATTCGATCCGGCACCACCTCGCCCTGGGCAATCGCCGAGCCAAGACCCCACGTCGCCGAAATCAACATCTGCCCTTCGGCGGTCTCGCTCAACCCGCCGCCAGAAGCACGCGCTGACACAAGGGGCTGGATCAATGCGGCCATTGCGGTATCGGCCGGAGAAAGACCGTGGTTATCCATGTAACGGCGGGCGTGCGAGGTCCATAAGGCTGCCCAACAGGCGCGTACCGCTGTCAGGAATTCCGTTTCATCGGAAAGCCCAAGAAAGCTTTCGAACTGGCCGGCAAAGTTCGCACCCTTGCGGTCCTCGATCAGCGCCGAGGATCGTACAACGCCCAAGGGCGCCTTCTCGCGCTGCTCGCGCCAGGCGGCGAGCAACGGCTGCAGAATTTCCGGCGCGACCGGGCGTTGATAGAGCGCAAGCCTGATCTGGATCGAGATCCGGCGCGAGCTCGGGAGATCGGCTTCGTTATATTGAAGCAGCAAGTCCTCGATGCCGAGGTGCTTCATCTGTTGCCGGTAGGCATCCGCGGTCAGCGCGAATCCGCCGGGTGTTGGCAGGCCCGCCTGCATCAAGCCGGCAAGATTCGCTGCCTTGGGCCCGACCCGCTCGCATTTGGCAGCAGAAGGATCATCGAGGGGCAGGACGAAGGGGGTCATCACGGCGGACTAATCGCTTTCCGGTGTCATGGCCGGGCTTGTCCCGGCCATCCCGCTTAAGCGGGCAGCACAGTTCGCGGCTCGAGATCCCCAGGTCTCGCCTTTCGGCTCGCCCGGGGATGACGTCGGCTACGCCAACGTCATTTCACGTGATCCCCGTAACCCGGCAGCGGATCGACGACGGTGATCTGCTTCACAGGGAAGTTCGAAACAATCTCGATGTCATTCTTTTTCACGATCAGCATTTCCTCGATGCGCACGCCGTATCGGAAGCGCTTGCCGTGCTGAGTCTCCAGCGCAAACGTCATGCCTTCCTGAATCTCGACCGGATGATCCAACGACCAGATGCGCGAAATCACCGGTGGATCATATTGCGCGAGACCGAGTCCATGTCCCCAGAGATTGGCCGCTGCCTGGTCTTCATCTTCATAGCCCCAGGTTTCCATTGCCGACGGCCACTTGAGCGCGATGTCGCGCGTGGTAGCGCCTACCTTCACCGCGCCGATCGAGTCATACAGCCATTCGAGCGCGGTGGCGTAGGTGTCCTTCTGTTCTTTGGTCGGCTCCTTGCCGACACAGTAGGTCCGGTAATAGCAGGACTTGTAGCCGTTCCACGTCAGCGCGGCCAAATCCATGAAGACAATGTCGCCGGGCTGGATAATGCGGTCGGAGAAGTTGCGCCAGTTCGGCCAGGTGTTCGGGCCCGACGAGACGATCACGTCCTCGACGTCCTCCATTCCCGGAATGTTATAGAGATATTCCATCAGGTGCGCCGTCACTTGGTTTTCGGTGATGCCGGGGCGCAGGAATTTCATGCATTCCCAATGCGTGGCATCGCCGATCGCTCCCACGATGCGGAAGCATTCCTGCTCGTCCTCGCTCTTGACCGCGCGCGCTTCCATCATCGGGGTCATGCCGTCGACCCAGTTGATGTTGTTTTCCCTGAAGATGTTGATCATGTTGATGTCGATGAAGTCGACGCCAAGCTTCTGACCGGCAACGCCGTTTTCCTTCATCGCTTGCAGCACCGCCTTGGTGAATTTGTTCACCTGCTGCGTCGAAGCGGGACCTGCCGCGCCTTTGATCCATGCAAACGAGTGGCGCACGTTCTCTTTCGGCAGCCACGGCGAATGCCGCTCGATCTGGAAGCCGAGATCGCCCTGCTCGAACAGGATCGGACGACCGTCGCCGCACAGCATGGCGTAGCGCAGGCCTGGTTTTAGACGATTCCAGCCGGGCGTCAGCGTGCCCGTGATGTAGCGGACGTTCTCGTCGTACATGCAGAGCAAGGCGCCGAGACCGTGCTTCTTCATCATCGCGCGCGCGCGTTCGATGCGATATTCGCGCAGCCGGTCCCAGTTGACCCGCTGCTGCCAATCCATACCCGCAATGCCGAAATTCGCTCCCATGGCCATCCTCCCGACCGGCGCGTTCGCGCCCTTTCACTGAATTGGCCGAAATCCTAAGCCGGTTGGCAGCTAAAGCCGAAATAATATATTCTGCGCCCAATCATTAGATTTTCTGATGCCCTTTTTTTCAGGCACTCTCCACATGACTACCATCCCGCTGCGACAAATTCGCGCCGTCATTGCGGTGTGCGAAGAAGGCTCATTCACCCGCGCGGCGCAGCGGGAAAATGCAACACAATCCGGCATCTCGCAGCACGTGGCGGCCGTCGAGCGCGCCCTGAAGGTGAAGCTTTTCGAGCGCACCACCGGCGGCGTCACCCCGACGCCGGCAGGCTTGCGCTACTACAAGCGATGTGTTGAGGCAGTCGGCACGCTCGAGCACGCTGCCGAAGAAGCCCGCTCGCTCGCGGGTGAGGTCACAGGCGATCTTCGCATCGGATTGATGCCCACGTTCACGCGCGCAGTCCTCGCCCCGGTGCTGGATGATTTCGTGCCACGGTGTCCGGAAGTGCGCCTGCACATCGTCGAAGGTTACAGCGCGCTGCTGACTGAAATGGTGCTCGATGATGCGCTCGATTTTGCTGTGGTGCCGGCTTTCGAGGGCACTATTGGGCTGAAATCGAGGATGTTGGCGCGTGACCGCGAGATGATGATCTCCGGCCCGCGCGCGGGCTTCAACGCACTCACCCCGTTGCGTCTGGCAAAATGCCGGCCACTGAAAATCGTCGTCCCCGGTCCTGACAACATCCGCCGCCGCAATCTCGAAACGTATTTTCAGTCACATGGCGTCGAAATTGCTGCAATGCTGGAGATGGATGCCATGATTGCCACGCTCGAATTCGTGGCGCGTTCCGACTGGGTCACCATCCTGCCGAGCGTCATCTCGGTGAATGACATCGGCCGCGGCGAATTGATCGTGAATCCCATCGTCGAGCCCGAGCTGCACGCGGAATTCGTGGTCATTCAACCGAAGCGACGCACCCTATCAATGCAGGCACGACTTTTCCTGCAGCGATTCGAAGCAGAGGTCGCGCACATTCACGAAGTTTGGTCCCGGACGATCGCACCACAACAAACCAAATTGCGGGCGGCGAATTTGTAGCGTTATTCACTGCATATTGCGACTGACAGTTTCTCGTTACCGCAGCAATGCGGTGAATCACATTCTTGTCTAGGTTTGGACCAACTAAAGTCCGTCCACCAATTCCATAATTCGCAAAGCGGAAAGTTGCCGAGTGGGGACTAGGCGATGGACGCTTGGACAGCGCGCAGAGACGACTATTCCCGCACACTCTTGCGTGGCGTTGAAGTCATTCATCATTCCAGTGTTGCAGCGTTCGGCCGATAGAGAGCCGGTCACAGCGTCTACTGCCCGTTCGCATCTGCCGCGTCGCGTGGCCGGTCTTGGAAGGAGTTGAGAATGAGTGCGCCAAACCAGGAAGACACTGCTACGGAAAACCAGGACGCGACCGACCCCAGCAATCTGCTTTACTATGCGCCACGCAGACTGCGTGATCGCGCCAATTTTCTACGGACAAAACAGTTTGACGCGCAGGCTCTCAAGATTCGAACCGCGCCGCCCTCGCTCGATCCGCAAATTTCTGACGAGCCGCCAGATTCCTTGCCGGAGCGTTGGCTGACCGCGCCTGAACCTGGCAGCATGGAAGCGGTTTGGCATTTAAGCCAACGGGCCCGCAAAAGGCAGGTGTTCGGCCCCGCCCTTCGCTTTGCCGGAGTGGCGAGCCTCGCCGCGGGACTTGCGACCACTTACGTCGTGATTTTTACCGAAGTACCAGACAGGAATGCAGCCAACGAGGTCGCGGCCATACCAAAAGCCATCGTGTCGAAAGTGGATGATGAGAGCGTTATAGAGTCGAAAGCGACCGAAAATGCTGCCGCAAAGATAGATGAACCAGGATCGGTCGAGGTCAAGGTTACGAATTTAAACCCGGTCGATCTGACGACTCCCAGCCTCCCCGCAGCAACACCTGAGGAAAATGCGGCGCTCTTCCGGGAGTACCTGCGTTGGCAGGAAACGTCGGCGCAGCGAGATACGCCAACGGTGCGCCCTGATGCGGCAGCAACGCGCGAGGCACCACCGCGGCGCAAGCGCAAGGCCCGCAGACGTCACAGCGATGACGAATAACCGTTATTCGCCGAGTGACGCCGCCACCGACTGCGCCTCCGGTACGACATCATGGTCGTAGAGCCGCTTGCGGAATGCCGCGTGCGCTTTGATTTCGGCATCGCGGATTCCTAAATCGGCGTAG
Source organism: Pseudolabrys sp. (assembly GCA_036505835.1). GTDB lineage: Bacteria > Pseudomonadota > Alphaproteobacteria > Rhizobiales > Xanthobacteraceae > Pseudolabrys. Next base: position 48,280 of record DASXST010000151.1, read on the forward strand.
GCCGAATCGTACCGCAGGCCGTTCTCGCGCGCACCGCGCTGGACCTGCGCCACACGTTCACGCCGCAGATGCTCATAAGCAAGCAACGCTGCCGGCGCAGTTGCCCGGTCTGCACGCTCGAGAATTGTTGCGAGCGCCATGCCATCTTCAATCGATTGGTTGGCGCCCTGTCCGAGGTGGGGAAGCATCGGATGCGCGGCATCCCCTAGAAGAGTAAGTCGTCCCCTGGTCCAGGTCGGGAGTGGCTCGCGGTCATACAGAGCCCACCGGAAGGTCGTTTGTACATGCTGCAAGAGTTGCTCGATACGCGGGTTCCAGCCGGCGAATTCCCGCCGCAGGACATCGGGATCCCCAGGTGCCGACCACGATTCCTTCATCTCCTCATCGGCGGGAACAAAACCCACGTAATTGATGAGTCGCCGTGCGCGCACCGGAAAGGTCAGAAAGTGTTTGGCCTTGCCCAGCCACATCAGCCAGGCATTGGTTGGCCAATCTAGAATGCGTTCGAGGGGCAGCACACCGCGGTATGCAACCGAGCCTGAGAACACGGGACGAGATGGAGGAAAGACGAAGGCCCGAAGCTCCGAGTGAATGCCGTCCGCGGCGATGATGACATCGGCCGAGGCGGTCCTGCCGTTCGCGAACGACACCCGAGCACCGCTTTGGTCCTGCTCAAAGCCGATGCCGCGGTGCCCGGTATGGATGACTTCCGTCGGCAGGGTGTCAGCCAGGATCGCGACGAGGTCGGCGCGATGCATCCCGAACGTAGCGTTCCAGCCGGATGAGTCGGTTACCTGAACGGGAGCGATCGGCGTGCCGTCGTGACGGAAGTAACGAGAACCAGTGCCCACTCTGGCGCCCCATTTTTCGATGGCCGCTCCCAGCCCGATCCTTTCCAGATGCCGCACGCTGTTGGGCGTCAGGAACACTCCGGCCCCGATTTCGCCCAGGGCGGGAGCCTGCTCATACACCGACACGATAACCCCTCGCGCAATGAGCGCGTTGGCAGCGAACAATCCGCCAATCCCTCCTCCGATGATGATGGCGGTGGGTCGGTCGCGCATAATCACTTCCCAAAGATCACGGCAAAATAAACGCCGGTCGCATTGTTGTATCTTCACACAGACTGAAGCAGTCTTTCCATGGGAAAGACCGGCTGTTGACCGCCTGAACTTTCGGAGTTTATTGAATGCGCGAATGGCCTCCACATCTTCGATTGCTCGCCGGTCGCTGCGCCGTGGTGCTGGCCTTATTTCTTGCGGCGTCGGCACCGTTGCAAAGTGGAGCGCGCGCGGAAGAATACCCAGACCGCGCGGTCAAGATCGTCGTGCCATTCCCGGCTGGCGGAACGGCTGATGCGGTCCCGAGAATCATCGGCGACTGGTTGTCCCGTAAATGGGGCCGGCCCGTTATCATCGAAAATCGCCCCGGTGCAGCCGGAAATATCGGCGCCGAGTTAGCTTATCGCTCACCGCCTGACGGATACACGCTGCTTTGCGCTCCGCCCCCGCCGCTCGTGATTAACCAAAATCTTTATCCGAAGCTCGGCTTCGACCCGACGAAATTCGAGCCGATTGTCGTGACGGCCCAGGTGCCAAATGCGCTCATTGTAAATCCAAGCAATATCAAAGCATCGAGTTTGACAGAGCTGATCGAATACCTTCGCAGCAATCCCGGCAAGGTCACGAGCGCGACGCAAGGCAACGGCACTACGTCGCATCTCACATCCGAATTGTTCCAGTTGATGGCAAAGGTGTCGTTGCGTCACATTCCCTATCGAGGCTCGGCGCCTGCGCTTCAAGGCCTGCTCGCAGGTGACGTCGACTTGATGTTCGATAACCTGGGTGTCTCACTGCCACTCGTCGAAGCCGGCAAGCTCAAATTGCTTGCGGTTGCATCTGTCAATCGCTTGCCGACCCTGCCGGATGTGCCGACGATCGGCGAAATGCTGCCTGGCTTCGAAGCAGTCGCCTGGTACGGCATCGTGGCTCCGCCGAATACCCCGGAAAAGCTCATCAGCAAGCTAAACGCGGACGTGAATGAGGCCCTCCGCCAGCCCGAAGTTCAGGAGCATCTGAAGAAACTGTCGGCGGAGATCTTTGGCGGCAGCGTCGAGCGCACCTCCAGGTACATGCGCGAGGAAGTCGACCGCTGGGGAAACGTGATCAGGGCCGCAGATATCAAACTACAGTGACAATCAGACAATCATCCAGGCGCCATTCGCGTCCGCCGACTTGAAAACCGCCTCGAGCGCAGCTGCGGTCTGCAGAATCCCGTCGGGCTGAATCGGAAACCTCCCCTGCCCCAACGCCGCCCGTGCGAAGCAATCGAGATTGCGCCCGAGATGATTGTCGGCAGGCCGGTCGATGATTTGCGGTTCTTTTCCTGCGCTCCGCACGATCGCGCGCGTTTCGCTCACGCTCTCAGCCCAGCAGTTTTCGCCAAAAATCGCGATGCGCCAGGCAAACGGCGTCTTCATCGTCGTGGCGAGCGTGCCGGTTGCGCCATTCTCGAATTCGATAAGGGCTGAAGTGGTGTCGCCGGTGACGAGCTTGAGAGAGCGCGCTTTGAAGAGGGCGCTGATCCGCTTCATCGGTCCCACAAGCTCGCGAAAGCAATCGAGCACATGGACGCCCATGCCGGTCATTCCGCCGGCCCGGCTTTCCTCGGCGCGCAGCCGCCAGCTGTCGGCCGGATAATTCGCCAGCCAATCGTGGCTGTAATTTCCTTCGGCATGCATGATCGTCCCGAAGGCCCCGGTCTCCTTGAGCTCGGCCAGGACGCGCATTGAAGGCATTAGCCGGAAATGGTGCCCGACCGCAATCACGATATTGGCCCTCCGGCAGGCGTCGAGCGCAGCCTGGGCATCGGCTTTGCTCAGCGCGAACGGCTTTTCGCAGTAGAGATGCTTGCCCGCGCCGGCAATCGCTTCGACCTGCCTCCGATGCATCGTGTGCGGGGTTGCAAGTACAACGGCTTCGATCGATTGGTCGGCCAGAACCTCATCCAACGAAGTCCCAAGCGTGATCTGCTGCTCGGCGGCGAAATCTCGCACCGTTTCAGGTTCGAGCGTGATGCCGCGGACGAAACGTAACGGTGTGCCGAATTCGCGCGCCGCCTTCACCAGGGTTTTGCCCCACCACCCGAGACCGACGATTGCAGTATTCAGCATACAAACGCGACTACACCGTGGCCGGGGCGCCCGGCTGCTTTAGCGGATGCGCGCGAGCGAAGGCATCGATCTTGTTCAGATCGTCGACGATGCCCTTCACGGTTGGATAGGGCGCGAGGTCGCATTTGAAATAGGCTGCGCCCACGGCCTGGCCGGCAAGGCAAATGTCCGCGATCGTGATCGTATCGCCCTGACAATAGCGGCCGGTTTCCTTCGAACCCGAAAGATGCGTTTCCAAAGCCGTCAGCGCGGCCGTATGCCAGTGGTGACCCCACTTCAGGACGCCGGCTTCGTCGATCTTGTATTCATGCGCAAGATATTCGCGCACACGCGGAACGATCAACGGGTGCGTGTCGCAGGCAATGATCTGCGCGAGCCCGCGCACGCGCGCCCGTGCCTTCGGATCTTTCGGCAAAAGCGGTGGATTGGGATGCGTCTCATCAAGATATTCGAGGATCGCGAGGGATTCGAACAGCACCGTGCCGTCGTCCAGGATGAGGGCGGGGATTGCCATCATCGGATTGATCTTACGGAATTCCCCCTCGCGTTGGTGTCCCTTCATCAAATTGACTTCGATCACTTCGTCCGGCGCAAGTCTCTTCAGATTGAGCGCGATGCGAACGCGATAGGTCGCCAAAGAACGCCAGAATGAGAACAGCTTCACGACGTATCTCCCCTTGTGTTGTCTACTGCTTTTTCCGACTGGACCAGTACACCGACATCTGCGATCCGTCGCCGCCGCCAAAGCCGTGCTTTGTCGCGTCCTCGAAACCGGAAAGCGCAGCCTTGGTCACGCGCATATCGGCACCCCGTCCTTCACCTGTTTCGACCATCGTTCGCAAATCCTTTACGCCGTTGGCAATGCTGAACGTGGTCGGCCCGGGATCGCGCCCTTCGAACATGGTCACAATCATTTCGGCGCGATTTTTCAGAGCGGCGTTGGCTCCATTGGTGTCGACAAAGAGGTCAAGCAGCCGCTTCGGCTCCCAGCCGGCGGCGCCTGCGATGGCGAAGGCCTCGCCGTAAGCCTGCCAGGCCACCATCAGAGGTAGGTTGATCGCGAGCTTCATGGAGGCGCCGGTTCCGATCGAACCGCAATGTTCGAGCCGCCTGCACAGCTGGTTAAGAATAAGCTTTGCCCGTTCGGCATCCGCCGACTCAGCGCCCATCAGACCGAGCAGTTTTCCCTGGCGCGCGGGCGCGGCCGAGCCCCCGACCGGACACTCGACCATCGCCGCGCCTTTCGCGCGTACCTTCGGAGCGAGCTCCTTCGGCACGTTGGGAGGCACTGTGCTCATTTCAATGAGCAGCTTGCCTTTCACATCTCCCGAAAGAAGTCCGTTCGGCCCGTTGTACACGACGTCGATCGCAGCTGCGTCGGTCAGCATGGTTATGGTCGCCTCAACCGTGCTTGCCAGTTCTGCCGGCGTTGCCGCCACCTTGGCGCCGGCATCAGCCAGCGGCTTGGTCTTCGCAGGTGTGCGATTCCACACTGTCACCTCGTGCCCGACCTCCATGAGCCGTGCCACAACGGCAGCGCCCATGACTCCAAGACCTGCAACGCCAATTCGCATACATCCTCCTTACATGCTTTGTTCGCCGACGATAGGCGATCACGGACACGCTTTAAAGCGGTCTTGCACGCCCCGTGACTCGACAGTCTTCCGGTCACCGCATAAGACGGGACGGATAAGTTGATGCACTTCCGTTTCGGGGAGATGGTGAATGGCGACAAGAAAGACCAAAGGTGCGGTCGGCGTGATCGGGCTCGGCATTATGGGCGGCGCATTCGCGAGAAACCTGATGGCTGCCGGCTGCCATGTGGTCGGTTACGACACCAGTCCTGCGCGACAGCGGGAAGCACGCCGTGCCGGTGTCGAGGTCATGCGCAACGCTGCTGAAGTGGCCGCCGCGGTGCCGATCATTCTCACCAGTCTCCCCAAGCCACAGGCACTGATGGAAACGGTCCAGAAAATTGCCGCCGCGAAGCTCGGCAAGAAGGTGCTGGTTGAAATGAGCACCTTTACGATTTCGGATAAGGAAAAAGCTGCGCGCGCGGCACACAAGGCGGGCCACGTCATGATCGATTGTCCCGTCAGCGGCACTGGCTCACAAGCGAAGAACCGCGACCTTGTTTTCTATGCCAGTGGCGATGCCCCAACCATCGCGAAGCTGCGTGCGGTGCTGATGGCCTTCGGCCGTCAGGTCTTCAATGTCGGCGCATTCGGCAATGGCAGCCGCATGAAATACGTCGCCAACCTGCTGGTTGCGATCAACAATGTTGCCTCCGCGGAGGCAATGGTTCTCGGGATGAAAGCCGGCCTCGATCCACGAATGATTGTCGATCTCGTGACGGCCGGCGCAGGCAATTCGCGGGTCTTCGAGCTGCGCGCACCGATGATGGCAAAAGGCCGCTACGACGACGTCACTATGAAGATTTCCGTGTGGGACAAGGACATGCAGGTGATCGGCGATTATGCACGCAAGATCCGCGTGCCGACGCCGATATTCAACGCCACCAAGGGCATTTATGTGAAGGCCATGAAAAGCGGGCTTGGTGGTCGCGATACCGCCGCGGTCTGCGCCGTGCTTGAGAAGATGGCAAAGGTGAAGCGACGCCGCAAAACGCTTTAGCACCCGCTGACTTCTTCATCCCTTCCCCGCAAGGGGAGGGTCGTCCGCCGAAGGGTTAGCGAAGGCGGGCGGGGTGGGGTCTGGTGCAAAAACTTCATACAAGCGCCCCACCGCAAGCGGGGGAGGGTGGCCGCTCGCGACAGCGAGCGGACGGGTGGGGTCTTAAATAAATACGATAACGAGCGCTTATCGACTCTTTTTTGTTTCACGCCCCAATGCCTTCTCAACAAGGCGGCGGATCGCCTCAGAGCGGTTCGGCAGATCATCCTGTTCGCGCCGCCACGCATCGAGCCGAGCCAATGGCTCGGGCTGCAAACGAACGCCGACCAATTGCCCTATTTGCTTTGGACGAGTTTTTTGTGTTTTCATGATATCATGACTTGAAGTTTGCAATACTTCATGTTAGCAAAAAGAAGCGGCCCGTCGAAGTGTTCCTAGCACCCCAACGGGCCTAACCCAAACCACGGAGATGACCCATGGCTCAGGCTGAGCGCACATTTATCACACGCAGGCATTTGATGGCAGCGTCCGCCGCCCTCGTCCCGGCGGCAAATATGCCCCTTCCCTCGCCCGCACACACAGCATCTGCCGATCCGATTTTTGCCGCCATCGACGCACATGCCCGCGCTTATGCCGAATTGCTCGTTTTGTTTGATGCACAAAGCGCCGCCGAAAAGGCCTTGCGGCAGGCCATTGATGAAACGCGGCCGACGCTTGAAGCGCGGCTCGATGAAGCCCTCGCGGCCGAAGGCCCTCTAGGCCTCATCGAAATCGATACAAGCCAGCGGCTTGTTTCGACGATACCGGCTACACTGTCAGGCGCCGCCGCAGTTTTGCGTTATGTGCGCGAACTTTTCGAACGCGACAAATATGCGCTCTGCGAAGACGATGGCTATCGCGCACTGCTTTACTCAACCGAATGCGCCATTCTGGCCGGGCTTGAGCGAGCGCAGGGGGTGGATAGCAACGTAGTGTGAACTTCGCGGCAAAGCGAAGCCCGGCTGACTCTCGTCAATGTTTGAGTGATGTTGGTGCGCTAAGGCGGCGTGCCGCGCCTATGCCTACACCAACGCTTGCTCGACAAACACGCACGATGAACGATCCACGAGCATTGCCCTGAAGAAGAATGTCCCACCCGCAATAAAATTTCGCTGATAGCGAACCATACGCTAAGATTATCCCGGATTTCGCGTTCCGCGAAATCCGGGCTACGCGGACTATACTTACGTGATTATTATATTCGGTGCCCTACTGAAGCTGCGCAAGAGCATCATTGCTCACCTGCAGCGCTGCGCCTTTGAGCATCAAAGCATCTTGCCCGTGTTGCTTAATTATTACGACAACCGCTTCATTGGCTCGCGGATCAGGAATTGCTGCTCCATGAGCCTGATCCCATGCCTCTAAGTTATCATTTGCGGCTGTGACGAGCGCTTCTGCCGCACTGCGAACCTGATCTTTCGCATTATTTAATTCATCTAAATTGTTGGTAGCTTTAGCTCTATTCTTGACTTCATTTAAATGCTGTACCGCCTTGTCGAGTTCGTCGAAAGCAGCAAACAGCTGACGTTCTTTTTCTTTTGCATTTTTATGTAGGTATTTCGTCGTTTCATCTCCCTGGTTGCTTTTTTGAATCTGTTGAGGGTCTCCCTGCGAAGTCCTTGAAATACCCATTCTAGCGAGCACAGCGTTAGTTAGCTTATCAACTTCGTCACGGACTATCTTAATAACCCGCTCTGCGGTGTTCAGCTGAATCTTAGCTTTATCGTATGCCTCCTCAGCCGCTTGGATTTTCTTTGGGTCACCCGTTTTCAATGCAGCATCTCGTGCCTGCTTACATGCTTCGAACTGTGCCTCGGCGGCCTGTTTAACTTTATCTACTTTTTGCGAGACGTCTGTTAGCGCCTTATTTCGCCCGGGATTGGACTCTTCCATGTGTAAGAAATTAGCAGCCGCCACATTGTAAGTTCCGTTCGCGGTATTAAAGTTTTTCTGCGCCTGTTGTGCGGCTTTCAGGGCATGCTTTGTTTGCCTCATTCTGCGCTGCTTGCGAACGAGGATCTTTAGGAACCGGTTGCGGGGCTGGAGTGGGGCCAGCACTGCCAGGGCCGACTTTCAATGCGGGGGACGTGTCGCGTTTTTGAGCAACTTGTCCTCCCCGAACGTAATCGTCCGCCCGACGGGGCCCAAAGCCTGACACCGACTCAGTCATTTCCAGTCCTCCTTAAACGGCACGTCGACGCGGCCATGCTCGACCCTTCGCCCTTCGCGAGCGTCTATTTCGTAGCGCCATTTTGGGGAAGCCTCTGTAACATTAATTACACTGGCGCCAGGGGAATTGCTCGTAGGTGTTCGTCATGACCGCACATGCACCCAGTTTTTTTGCGAAGCTTTCTTGCGATTTGGGTTAGCTATCCGCCCTGCTCGCCATAGCGAGTCGAAGACGGGCGTAAACGCGCTTATGGCTCGCCACCTTCCCCCTTGGGAGGAGGGATAATGAGCATGCGCCATAGAGCGAGCCGTCCAGAATTCATCGCGGCGCTTTGCTTAATTCCCATGACTATGGATACTGGATGCCCGCTTTCGCGGGGCATGACAGAAAATGTTCGTCGGGAGGGCGTGATGGCGTCGTTGCAGCAGCGAACCGAAATCCGCGATGGCATGCGGATTGACTGGAACGTGCCGATTACGATGGACGACGGGCTGGTGCTCCGCGCCGATATCTTTCGCCCCGTGAAAGACGGAAAGTTTCCGGTCATTCTTTCCTATGGTCCCTACGCGAAGAATCTTGCGTTTCAGGACGGCTACCCAAGCGCGTGGCAGCGCATGGCCGAGAAGCATCCCGACGTGACCGCCGGATCAAGCAATCTCTACCAGAACTGGGAAGTCGTCGATCCGGAGAAATGGGTGCCGCAGGATTACGCCTGCGTGCGCGTCGACTCACGCGGGACAGGGTGCTCGCCGGGCTTCATCGATCATTTCTCGCCACGCGAGACAAAGGATTTTTACGACTGCATCGAATGGGCCGGCGTGCAGCCCTGGTCCAACGGCAAGGTCGGCCTCAACGGGATCTCCTACTACGGGATCAATCAGTGGCACGTGGCTTCGTTTCAGCCGCCCCACCTCACCGCGATGTGCATCTGGGAAGGCGCTGCCGACTGGTATCGGGACATGACGCATCACGGCGGCATTCTCTCGACGTTTTGGGAGAACTGGTACGACATGCAGGTCAAGACCGTGCAGTACGGCGCCGGCGAGCGGGGCAAGCGCAGCCGCGTTCACGGCGAACTGGTATGCGGGCCCGAGACCTTGGCCGATGAAGACCTCGCCAAGAACCGTGCCGAATTTGGCGCCGAAATCGTATCCCATCCGCTGGACGACGAGTATCACAAGTCGCGCTCGCCCAGGTGGGACAAGATCATCACGCCGCTGTTCTCCGCCGCTAATTGGGGCGGTCAGGGTCTGCATCCACGCGGCAATTTCGAGGGCTTTGTGCGGTCCGCGTCCAAGCAGAAGTGGCTGGAAGCGCACGGGATCGAACACTGGACTCACTTTTACACGGACTACGGGCGCGAGCAGCAATTGCGCTTCTTCGACTATTTCCTGCACGGCAAGAAAGACGGCTGGGCAAAGCAGCCCAAGGTGCTGTTGCAGGTGCGTCACATCGACAAGTTTGAGCCGCGCGCCGAGACTGAATGGCCTCTCAAGCGCGCGCGCTGGACCAAGTTCCACCTCGATCCGGCGTCGATGTTGCTCACGACCGAGAAACCGTCGGGGGTCGCGCAACTGAAGTTTGCCGCGATGGGCGATGGCCTCACGTTCCTAACCCCGCCGCTCGCTAAGGAAACGGAAATCACCGGACCGTCGGCCCTGAAGCTGTATGCCTCGTCTTCGACGTCCGACGCGGATTTCTTCATCGTGCTGCGCGTGTTCACCGGCGACCTCAAGGAGATCGTGTTTCAGGGCGCAATCGACCCGCATACTCCTGTCGCGCAGGGATGGCTGCGTGCGTCGCACCGCAAGCTCGACAGGAAATTATCGAAGCCATACCGCCCCTATCACACTCACGACGAGAAGCAGCCACTGAAGAAAGGAGAGCCAATGGAGCTCGATATCGAACTCTGGCCGACTTCGATCGTTGTTCCGGCCGGTTATCGCATCGGGTTGTCGATCCGGGGAAAAGATTACGAATACGGCGGGGCGAGCGGCGGCAGGCTGTCGAACTTCAAAAATGAGCTAAAAGGGTGCGGTCCCTTTCTGCATGATGATCCCCGCGATCGCCCGCCCGCTATCTTTAATGGCACCACGAGCCTGCATTTTGGCCGCGGCAAGACGCCTTATTTGCTATTGCCGATCATTCCGCCGAAAAAACAAGCGGGTCGAAAGTAACTTTGGCTTGCCGCGGCACGAAACCACAATTCCGGCTGCGGCCAATTAGGGTATTCATTCTCCTCGAACCTAAGGTAAGCTTCGTGCAACCTTCGAGTAACAGAAGGAACAGGGGGGAATGAATACGCAATTCTGGGTGGTGCAGGCCTTCAATGGCATTTCCTACGGCGCACTGCTTTTTCTCGTCGGGGCCGGCCTGTCGCTGATCTTCGGCGTGATGCGCATCGTCAATCTGTCGCACGGCTCCTACTTTTTGCTCGGTGGCTACGTCGCCCTCTCCGTCATCGGAACCACCGGCTCCTGGCTGCTGTCCATACCAATTGCCACGCTCACCATCGCTGTCGTCGGCTTGATCATGGAACGCCTGTTCCTGCGGCCGGAAGGCCACGCCAAGCTCGTGCGCGACGCCGTTATCGCGCTTGGGACCGCGCTCGTGATCCGGCTACTGATCGGACCAATCCTGCCACGACTGCTGCCCGGCCAGATCGGCGCCATCATTCAGGTTACGCTGGTCGTGATTGTCCTAGCCATTCCGATTTTCCTGCTTTTGCAACGTATATCGGCCGTCGCGATCGAGGCCGATCTGCTACGGCAAGTGTTGATGACTGTGGGCTTTGCGTTCCTGTTTCAACAGGCCGCGCTCGACATCTGGGGCGGAAACAATTTCGACATCCAGCCGCCGAGTGCGCTGACGCAAAGCCTCGTGATCGGCGACATTTACCTGCCGCTCTACCGGCTGTTCATGATTGTCGGGGCTCTTGTCATCGGTATCGCCCTTTGGCTGGCGATGGAGAAGACGCGAATGGGTGCCGCGGTGCGCGCTACCGTGGACGATGCGCAGATGGCGCGCGGCGTCGGTATCGACACCAACAAGATCTCGATGCTGATCTTCGCACTGGGCGCCGGCATGGCCGCGCTCGGCGGCGTAATCGGCGGCGCCTTTCTCGGTGTCTATCCAGGCCTCGATTTCGAGATGTTGCCGATCGCTTTTGCGGTCGTCATCATCGGCGGCATGGGCTCGCTCGGCGGCGCAGCGATCGGCGCGTTGCTGGTTGGCCTCGCCGATAATTTCGGCAAAGCCCTGTTTCCCGAACTGGCCTATTTCACCCTCTATGCGCCGATGGTGCTGATCCTCGCGATCAAGCCGACCGGCCTCTTCGGGCGGGACTGACGGCACATGGGCACACAAAACTTCAAGATCGCAGTCGTCGTCGTCAGCCTGCTCGCCTTGCTGATCGTCGTCCCCTACTGCAATTCCTTCGTCGTATTGCTGGCGACGCGCGCAATGGTTTTCGCTATTTTGGCGATGAGCCTCGACATTCTCCTCGGCTTCACCGGCCTCCCTTCGCTGGGCCAAGCCGCATATTTCGGTGTCGGCGCCTATCTCACCGCCATTCTCGCCAATAATTACGGCTTTGGGCTGAAATGGGATTTCTGGCTGATGATCCCGATAGGGATGGCGGTCGGCGGCGTGCTCGCGGCATTCTTCGGCCTGTTCGCGATCCGCGCGACCGGTACTTACTTTTTGATGATCACGCTAGCGCTCGGCCAGTGCGTGTGGGGCCTTGCCTACCGATGGAATTCGATGACCGGCGGCGACAACGGCATTACGATGAAAGGCGGTCGACCGCAATTCGGCTTCGACCTCTCCAACCACATCAACTTTTTCTATCTCACCTTCGCATTTTTCGCGGCAACTTTGCTTGCGCTTTACGTCCTGGTTCGCTCGCCATTCGGCAAGAGCCTGCTGGGCATCCGCGAACGCGAACTGCGCATGCGCATTCTCGGCTATAATGTGTGGCTGCATAAATACGTCGCTTTCATCATCGCCGGAGCTTTCGGCGGTTTGTCGGGCGTTCTGTGGGCACATGCCAACGGCATTGTGACGCCGGAAACCTTGGTGTTGACGACGTCGGTCGACGCACTGCTGATGACGGTTCTAGGCGGCGCCGGGACGCTGGTCGGCGGCGCAATCGGCTCGGCAATCGTGTTCGGACTTCGTGAATATGTCAGCACGCTGGTGCCGTGGTGGCAGTATGTGCTGGGCGGGGTTTACGTTCTGACGATTCTTTATCTCCCAACCGGGCTAATGGGGATTCCGGAGCGGATTAAACAATGGCGGAACAGTCAGAAGAAACATGAGACGGCGAAAATGGCATCTGCGCCTTCTTGAGTTGAATGGAAAGGCATTGACCAACTGGAGGAACGACAAATGACAAGCGCGTCAAGAAATCTTCGATCGATATTGATCGGGACAGCGGTCACGGTCGGCCTCGGCCTGTCCGCTCCCGTCGGCGCGGAGGAGCTCCGTATCGGCTATCTCGCGCCGCTTACCGGCGGTCTAGCACAAACCGGCATCGACATGCGCGATGGGTTCCTGCTTTACCTCGACCAGCACGGCAACAAGCTTGGCGGGATGGACGTCAAGCTCATCATCGAGGACGAACAGGGCAAGGGCGACGTCGCCGTTACCAAGGCCAAGAAACTCGTCCTTCAGGACAAGGTGCATATGCTGATCGGCGGCGTTCTGGCCTCGACCGGCTACGCGCTGGCGCCAGTCAGCACCGAACTCAAGACGATGTACATTCCGACGATCCCGGCGGCGGACGACCTCACGCAGCGCCGGCTCACGGAATTCCCATATCTGGTCCGCACCAGTTGGTCGAGCTCGCAACCCCATCATCCGCTCGGCCAGTGGGCGTGCGATGAGGGCTACAAAAAGATCGTTACGATCGCGGCCGACTACGCCTTCGGCTACGAGGTCGTCGGCGGCTTCCAGAAAGCGTTCGAGGATTGCGGCGGCAAGATCGTCCAGAAGATCTGGCCCCCGCTTGGCGCCAAGGACTTCGGGCCATTTATCCCGACGATCAAAGGGGATGCCGACGCAGTGTTCTCATTGATGGTGGGACCGATGCCGGCACAATTCATCAAGCAAATGCGCGGCGCCGGCTTCAAGAAGCCGATCCTCGGCGGCGGCACCAGCTATGACGAGTTCGTGCTGCCGTTCATGGGCGACGAAGCGATCGGCGACGTCTCAGCGCTGCACTACAGCGCGGCGCTACAGACCCCGGAAAACGAAGTCTTCGTGAAGGCCTACCGCGCCAAGTTCGGCAAGGTGCCGTCATATTACTCGGAGAATAATTACACGACGGCCATGTGGCTGGACGAAGCGATCAAGAAGGCCGGCGGAAAATTCCCGGGGCCCGAAGAGCTGATCAAGATCATGGTCGGCATCAAGCTCGATAAAACTCCGCGCGGGCCGGTCTCGTTCGACGACATGCGCAACCCGATTCAGAATATCTACATCAAGAAAGTCGAGAAGAAGAAGATGTTCGGCTACGACAAGGACGAGCTCTGGAACACGGTCACCAAGACCTATCCAAACGTCAGCCAGTTCTGGACCTATGGAAAAGACAAGTTCCTTGCGCAGCCCGTCTACGACAAGAACTTCCCGCCCTGCAAGTTCTGCGAATAACGGTGACAACGCCGGGGCCCGATCAGGCCCCGGCGCCTTCTTCTATTCAAACGCGAGTGCGCGCGTGACTGACAGCAAGACTGACGTCCCGGTCCTTGAACTCAGAAATCTGTCGAAGAATTTCGGCGGATTGAAAGCCACGCACGACGTGTCATTCCGTGTCATGGCTGGCGACCGCAAGGCGATCATCGGCCCGAACGGTGCTGGCAAGACGACCCTGTTCAACCTGATCACCGGCATCTATCCGGTGTCATCCGGTGCGGTCCTGCTGTTCGGTGAGGATGTCACCAAGTGGGAAAGCCACCATCGCACAGCCAAGGGCATGGCGCGTACCTTCCAGATCACAAGCCTCTTCCCGAAGCTGACGGTTATCGACAACGTGCTCCTGGCGATCGAAGGCCTGCGGCCGACCAAATTCGTGATGTGGCGCTTCCAGTCGTCCTACAAGGAAGTCTACGAGAAGGCCCATCGCCTGCTCGAACAGGCGGGCTTCCTCGACCGCATGGACGTCGAGGTGCGCAACCTCTCCCACGGCGAGCAGCGCCAACTTGAGATCGTCCTCGGCCTCGCCAGCGATCCCAAGATTCTTCTGCTTGATGAGCCGGCCGCCGGCCTGTCATCGGGGGAGTCGACCGAGATGGTGCACTTCCTGCAAAAGCTCGATCGTAACCTCGCCATCCTCCTGATTGAGCACGACATGGACGTGGTATTCGACGTGTGCAGCGAGATCTCGGTGCTGCATTTCGGCGAGCTTCTGGAAACCGGCACGCCCGAGCAGATCAAGAGCAGCCAGCGCGTGCAGGAAATCTACCTGGGGACCGACTGATGGCGATCCTCGAAGTCCATGACATCCATACCTATTATGGCGACGCTCATGTTCTGCATGGCCTGTCGCTTGAGTTGCAGCAAGGCCAGATCCTCGGCCTGCTCGGCCGCAACGGCGTCGGCAAGACCACGCTGGTCAACTCGATCGTCGGCTTCAATCCCCCGCGGCGCGGCCGCATCGTGTTCAAGGGCAACGAGATCACCCAATCGCCATCGTTCGAAACAGTGCGCGGCGGCATGGGTCTCGTCCCGCAGGGACGACGAGTATTCCCGACGCTGAGTGTTGAAGAAAATCTCCTTGTGGCAGAGCGCAGCCCAGATCGTCACGGCTGGAACCTGCAGCGTGTCTACAAACTGTTTCCACGCCTGCATGAGCGTGGCAACCAACACGCCAAGACCTTGTCTGGCGGCGAGCAGCAGATGCTGGCGATCGCACGCGCGCTGATGACCAATCCGGACTGCCTGATCATGGATGAGCCGTCGGAAGGGCTGGCGCCGATCATCATCCAAAGCCTTTGGGATGCGATCAGCACGCTGAAGAAAGAGGGGCTCTCGATATTGCTGGTCGAGCAGAATGCGCATCTCGCACTCAAGCTCGTCGACTATGTGCATGTGATGAGCAAAGGACAGGTGGTCTATTCCGCCAAGCCCGAAGAATTGCGCGCCAACGACGAGATAAAGTCCAGTTATTTGGGCATCTGACACCGTTTTGCGGTGTGCGCTGCCCCCTGCTCCGTGGGACGCTTTGGCGCGACGCTGAAGCGCGCGCGGGCTTTACTTCATGGGACGCCTTGCGGATGATGGGCGCGAGTTGTGTGCCATGGCGGGAGCACGTCGGATCGCCGATACGTGCCCTTGTTTCAAATAAGGTCAGATCGCCGAATTTAGGGGCGGCAAAGCCGATCAAAGGGAGGAATTCAATGTCTCGCAAAGTCACTCGACGTAAATTTTTGGCCGGAACGGCCGCCGGCGCCGCCGCCGCGACGTTCAATTTCCCTGCGCCCGCTATTGCACAGGCCGCGCCGTTCAAACTTGGCCTGCTTACGGTGAAAACCGGTCCGCTCGCGCAGGGCGGCATCCAGATGGAACAGGGGATTGTCACCTTCCTGAAGGAGAAGAACTACACGTTTGCCGGCCGCAAGGTCGAATTCATCTCCGCCGACACGGGCGGCAACCCTGCAGGCACCAAGACGAAGGCGCAGGAATTGATCGAGCGCGACAAGGTCGACACGATCGTCGGTCCACTTGCCGCTTTCGAGTTGCTCGCGATCACCGACTACATCGCGCAACAGAAGACGCCATGCCTGAGCCTTGCGGCCGCTGAAGACATGACGCAGCGGCGTCCGAATCCCTACTTCCTGCGCGCATCGGCCACCTCGTCGCAGGCGATGCATCCGATGGCCGATTTTTCCGCGAAGGAGCTCAAGCTCAAGCGCATCATCACCATCTCCGAGGACTTCGCCTTCGGCTACGAGCAGATGGGCGGATTCCAGCAGACGTTCGAAGAGAACGGCGGAAAGATCTTGAAAAAGCTGTGGCCGCCGATCGTGACGCCCGATTACACTCCTTACCTCGCACAGATCGAGGGTGTCGACGGTGTATGCCAGGGCTTCGCCGGTTCAAATCCGCTGCGCTTCATGAAGCAGTATCAAGCCGCCGGACTGAAATATCCGGTGGTGACCGGCGAAACCGGCGGCGACGATGCCTTGCTGCGGTCTTACGGTGACGAGGCGCTCGGCCTCCACAGCGCCTGCCCATATACGCTTGACCTCAATACCGACAGCAATAAGCGCTTTGTCGCAGTTATAAACAAGGACTATGGGGTTGATCCGGGCTTCTACTGCGCCGGCCTCTACGTCAACGGCATGGTCGTGGAAGCGGGCTTGCAGAAAACCGGAGGCAAATCGGATGACAAGGCCGAATTGATGAAGGCAATGAAGTCGGTTTCGCTAACCGACACGCCACGCGGGCCGATCAAGTTCGACCGTTTCGGCAACGTGATTGGCGACATCTTCATTCGCCACCTCGAAAAGGCGAACGGCAAGCTTATCAACAAGACGGTCAAGACCTACAAGGACGTAAGCCAGTTCTGGACCTACGACGAGAAGAAGTTCCTCGAGCAGCCTGTCTATTCACGAGACTTCCCGCCGGTCAAATCTTGATGCAAGCCGTTCCGCGGGCGCCCTGCAGGCGCCCGCAACCTATTGAACTTAGCAGCGCGGGAATACTGCGGATATGACCTTTTGGCTGGTGCTGACGGCCAACAGCATTACCTTCGGCGGTTTGTTGTTTCTTCTGTCGGCGGGCTTCTCCCTCATCTTCGGGCTGATGCGGATTCCAAACCTGACGCACGGCTCGCTTTTCATGCTGGGCGCTTATGTCGGCGCGACCTTCGTTATCGGCATGCTCGGCGTAAAAATGAATTTCTGGCTCGCCGCGGTGCTGGCAACGCTGACGGTCGCTTTCCTCGGCGCGCTGGCTGAGCGACTGCTGTTGCGCCGGCTGCCCGGCGATCTACTCGCGCAGGTTCTGGTGACGCTCGGATTGGCCTTCATGGCGGCAGACTTTTGCCTGATGGTGTGGGGCGGTGATCCTCTTTCGGTGGCAACGCCTCCGGAGCTGGCCGGGTCCGCGCGGCTCGGCATTTTGGTTTTCCCGAATTACCGGCTGGCAATCATTGTCATCGCTGGCGTCGTTGCAATCGGACTTTGGCTGCTGCTCGAACGCACGCGCCTCGGCGCAATGATCCGTGCCGGCGTCGATGATCCAGACATGGCGCGGGTGGTCGGCATCCGCGTATCGCAGCTGTTCACGATCGTGTTCGCCCTTGGGGCGGGTCTTGCGGGCTTTGCCGGTATTATCGGCGGACCGATTCTTTCGGTTTATCCCGGGCTCGACCAGGACATGCTGCCGCTCGCCCTGGTCGTGGTCATCCTCGGCGGCACGGGCAGCCTGCTCGGCTCCTTTGTCGGCAGCATCATCGTGGGCTTCATCTACAATTTTGGCCAGGCACTTTTGCCAGAGCTTGCCTACTTCGTGCTCTTTCTTCCGATGTTACTCGTCTTGCTGCTGCGGCCGCAGGGCCTGTTCGGCAGGCATGTGCCATGAGCGGACGTTACCTGGCACTCGGCATTGCACTCGTGGCGCTCGCCACCCTGCCGTATTGGATGACCGGGATCTATTACATCAATGTCGCCAGCCAGATTCTGTTCTATGCGATCTTCGCCCTCGGGCTGAACGTGCTTTTGGGTTACGCCGGCCTGGTTTCGCTGGGCCATGCCGGCCTGTTCGGTGTGACCGCCTACGCAGTCGCTTACATTCTGCAACTTGGCTTCGGGCACTCGCTGGCAATTCTGGGCGCTTTAGTAATCAGCATGGCGTCGATGGCCGTCTACGCAGTGCTCTCACTCCGCGCAACCGGCATCGGCTTCATCATGATCACGTTGGCGCTGGGCGAGATTCTTTGGGGGCTGGCCTATCGCTGGATCAGCCTCACCGGCGGCGACAATGGATTAAACGTTCAGACGCGTCCGGAACTGTTCGGCTACTCGCTGTCCGACGTGAATCCGTTCTATTACGCCACGTTGATCATATTCCTGCTTTCACTCGGAGCCGTAACGGTGTTTGTCCGTTCGCCGCTGGGCGCCGCGCTGATGGGCACGCGAGACCAGCCGCGCCGCATGAACGCGCTCGGGTATCATGTTTGGGCGATCCGATTCCATGCCTGCCTATTCTCGGGGCTGCTCACATCGGTCTCCGCTATTATGTTCGTCTATTACACGCAATTCATCAGCCCACAGACGCTGGCCCTCACCTCGTCGGCCGAGGTGCTGCTGATGGTCATCTCCGGTGGAGCGGGTACCCTGCTCGGACCGATTGTTGGCGCCGGCCTGGTTGTGATCGTGAAGACAGTTGTCAGCGGCTTTATCGAGCGCTGGAATTTCCTGCTCGGCGCTATATTTGTGGCGATCGTCATCCTGATGCCCGAAGGCCTGGTGCCCGGAACCGTACGTCTGTGGCGACTGGCATGGCGCAAACGCGCGCGCGACGCCAAAGCCGTTCCCGGCAGTGCGGAGGCCAAACCATGACCGCGCTCACCGTTTCAGGGCTCTGCAAATCGTTTGGCGGCTTGCACGTGACCACCGACGTCAATCTGAATGTTGAGCCTGGGGAGAGACGCCTCATCATTGGCCCGAACGGCGCCGGCAAGACGACGCTGTTCAATCTCATAACCGGAGAACTTACGCCGGATGCCGGGACGATCAAGCTGTTCGACCAGGACATCACCCAGGTGCCGAGCCGCCGCCGCGCTCACCTCGGCATGGCGCGCACGTATCAGATCATCACGTTGTTCGCCCGCAATACCATTATTCATAACGTAACGCTGGCGCTTCTTGGCCTCTCGCCTTCGCGTTGGAATCCGCTAATCGACCTCAAACGGCAGGGTCATTTCGTCGAGCATGCCCAGGCGGCTTTGGACCGGGTTGGCCTGGGCCACATCGCGAACCGGCCGCTGGCGCAAACCTCCTACGGCGAGCGTCGGCGCGTTGAAATTGCAATGGCGTTGACCCAAAACCCGAAAGTCCTGCTGCTCGATGAGCCGTTTGCCGGCCTGTCAATCGACGAACGGCGTGACGTGAAAGAATTGCTGCTGGCGATTCCGCGCGACGTCACAATCGTCATGATCGAGCACAACATGGACGTGGCCTTGGAATTTGCCGAGCGCATAACGCTTCTGCATTTCGGAGAAGTCATCGTCGAAGGCAATCGCGCTGAAGTGGTTGCAAACCCGCGCACACGGGAGGTCTATCTTGGCCACTAGCGCGCTCGCCCTCAGCCACATTGATGCCTTTTATGGCGACAGCCATGTCCTCGGCGATGTCTCGTTCGAGCTTGGCGAAGCGCGCATGCTCGGCCTTCTCGGTCGCAACGGCGCAGGCAAATCCACCTGCATGAACGTCACGATGGGACTACTGCCGCCACGGCGCGGGACGGTGGCCGTGTTCGGAGACAAAGTGAATGGCCTGTCGCCCGAAATGATCGCGGCGCGCGGGGTCGCGCTGGTCCCGCAGGGACGCCGCATCTTCAAAAGCTTGACGGTGCGCGAGAACCTCGCCGTCGCCGCACGCAAGCCTGATCCCGGCAGCAAACACGCGCCCTGGACCACGGACACCGTATTCGGAATGTTTCCCCGCCTTGCCGAGCGGCGCAACCAGATTGCGGCGCACCTGTCCGGTGGCGAGCAGCAAATGCTGGCCATTGGTCGCGCACTGATGGGCAATCCGCGCGTCTTATTGATGGATGAGCCTTCCGAGGGACTGGCGCCTCAGATTGTAGGCGAAGTCATGGCGACAATCCGAAAGCTGAAAGAAAGCGGCTTGTCCATTGTCCTGGTCGAGCAAAATCCGAAGCTTGTGTTCGACGTCGCCGATGACATCGTCATTCTGAATACCGGTCGGGTCGCGGTCGCCTCCACTCCCGCGCAACTGGAAAAAGACGGCGTGGATCTGCGCCAACATCTTGGAGTGTTTTAACGAGTTTAGAATGGCTGAGATCTGGAACAAGTATGCGGACACCGCTGCGCGCAAGCATGGAAAGCCGGGGCGCGATGTTCGGCCAAAGAGCATCACCATCGATGCCCATACGCACATCGCCGTGCCGCGCGCTGCTGAATTCATCAAGCCGCATCTCGATCTCAGCACGATTCCCCTTGCTCACTTCGCATCGGCGGAAACCAAGGCGATCAATGCCAAGCAGGAGGCCGACATCCGCGGCTGCATGACGAGCTACGACGAACGTTTTTCCGTCATGGACAAGATGGGAGTTGATATGCAGCTGGTGATGCCGCCGCCGCCGCAGTGCTATCACACTGTCGCGCTCGAATATGCCGTGCCTGCCGCGCGCATGATCAACGAGGGCGTCGCCGAATTCGTGTCGCGGCACAGCGATCGTTTTATCCCCTGCGGGACCGTGCCGATGCAGGACGGCAACGAGGCCGCAAAAGAGCTCGAGCACTGCATGAAGACGCTCAAGTTCAAGGGCGTCGAGATCCTCACCAATGTCGCCGGGAGGGAATTATCCGATCGTGCCTTCGCGCCGTTCTGGAAAAAGGCGGAAGAGCTGAACGCACTGGCGATTATCCACCCGAACGGCTTCACCGAAGGCCAGCGGCTGTCGCGATTTTATTTCAACAACGTCATCGGTAATCCATTCGAAACAACGCTTGCGCTGCATTACCTGATCTTCGACGGCGTGCTTGAGAGGCACCCGGACCTGAAAATTTTTGCCATGCATGGCGGCGGTTTTCTCGCCGCCTATTCGGGCCGCATCGATCACGCCTGGGGCGCGCGGTCGGATAGCCATGCCAATCTGCCGAAGCCACCGACCAGCTATCTGAAAAAAGTGTATGTCGACACGGTCGTGTTCACGCCCGTCCAATTGAAGGCGCTCGTCGATACGTTCGGCAGCGACCATGTCATCATGGGCACAGATTATCCCTTCGACATGCTGGAAAACGACCCGATCGGGCACATCGCATCCGTCGAAAGCTTCGATGAAAGAACGCGCGCCGCGCTCGCCGGCGGCAACGCGAAGAAGATGCTGCGAATGTAAATCGCGCCACCGGCGCAGGGCACGGGCTATCGCAGGGTGGCCTGCGAATTATTGAGGAGCGAAAGCGCGGTCGGCGTGTCTCCCGTGGTCACTTGCGTCTGGTTGCTTTTGTGTGGAAACAAAATTCCGCCAATCAGCAGTCCGCCCAAAAAGGACACAACAAACGCCAACGCCATTGTCCCACCACGTGCCGGGGGACTGGGGTTCACTCCCCATAGCTGCTTGTCCAACAGTTCCTGCTCGTGCTCGTTCATGGCAATCTCTGGCCTTTATCAATTGACATAATTCATCGGCGGCGCCTCCAGTTCCGCTCAAATAGACACATCGAGTTCAACCGACGTTACACATGGCGGATTACTGGCCGATTGCCGCGCTATGCCGACGGAACCCTCACGATGGCGCTGAATTGTCAAGCATATGACGCGCGATGAGCGCGCGTTCAGATGTCACCGGGAGGTATGCGATGGACTGGAATCGAGTGGAAGGAAATTGGAAGCAAATCAAAGGCAGGGTGAAAGAGAAATGGGGGAATCTTACCGATGATGATCTGGACAAGATCGCTGGGCGTCGCGATCAGCTCGAGGGAAAAATTCAGGAGCGTTATGGCATCGCGAAAGATCAAGTCAGAAAGGATGTCGACGATTGGATGAATTCGCAGAGGTGGTGATACCGCAACCGCCAATGGGATCGAGCAAGCCTGGCGCCTAGTCGCCAAGCTTGCCGATGCCCTGTTCGATGCGGCGCGCCTCGATGCGCTCCTCGGCCGCTCTGCAGGCGAAGTTCGTGCTCATTTCTATGTCTCCGCGCCGCTTGGCCTCATTCGCAAGAGCCTCGTATTGGGCTGCTCGTTCCCGACATTCGGCCGCCCGATCGGACGCTTCGGCGCGCTTTTTTGCCTCGTCGCTCATGAGCGTAGCTCCGTGTCCGCAACCCAGCTTAGCCCGGCAGCGGTCCAGAGACGAGATTCAGGACAATGAATTAGCAGGCGCGAGCTTCTCCGCTCAGCCCCAGGGCCGAGTCATCCGCCGGGGCTGCACGCGAAATTAGGCCTTGCCCTCAAACTTAAATGAAACCTTCATCTTCACGCGATAGGCCTCGACTTTTCCGTCCTTGAGCTGCACATCCAGCTTTTCGATCTCCGCAATCCGAAGATCCCTCAGGCTCTTGGCGGCCATGTCGACCGCAGATTTCGCGGCTTTCTCCCACGATTCCGTACTGGTGCCGACCAATTCAATGATCTTGTAAACGGAGTCAGGCATATAGGGTCCTCCTCGCAACGTTTTGTCTGCCGAGTATGGAGTATCTCACCACCGACCGTTCTGGTGATCCAGTTAGGCCGCACAAGTTGAGGAGTTAAACGACCGCAAGTCAAGCAAGCGTGCACCCCGCCGCTAGGCGTACAGAAAATCCAGCACTGCGGTTTCGGCGATCACTGCTGCGTCAGTACTGTGCCTGCCTGCGCGTGCCTGTTCTTCCTGCGTACGGCTGGCCTGCAAATAGGCGCCGAGATGCCGTGCACGTTCAATAATGCGATGGTTTTGCGCCAGCCGCGCCGCCTCGAAACGCTTGAGCGCGGGCTCCACGCTGGCTTCTTTCTGTAGTGCGTCAGCAAGCGCAGCCGCATCGTCTGCGGCCTTCGAAACGCCGGCCGCCACGTGGGGCCGTGCCACGAAAGCGGCGTCGCCCACGATCGCAACCCGGCCAGAAGCCATGCGCGGCGATTCCAGGTCGTAGATCGGCTGCAGGATCGGTTCCTCGATCAGCCGCACGATTTGCCGGAATTGCGGCGCGACCAATTTCTCGGCATCGGCGCGCATTTCGGCGATTGCATTCCGGCGGATCAACGGCGGAGGAATCGATATCGCGTGGGTCACACCGCGGTCATCGGTGAGCAGCCATTGCAACTTCGTCGACTCATCGGCTGGTCGATACCAGACCACGTTGTAGCGGCGATGGCCGGGGCGCAGATCGTTGTCAGGTCCTGCGACCGGATATCCCAGAAACTGCTCGCCCCTGGGCAGACCGAAAGTCATGTACTCGAAAAGCTCGCGGTGCACATCCGGCGGAAAGGCTTTTTCGGCGATCAGCGCGCGCCAGGCGGAATAGCCGGCATAACGTGGTGCTACATCGGGCAGCGCCTGTTGCCGCACGGTCGATCGGATGCCGTCGGCTCCGACGAGCAAATCCGAACTAATGATTTCGCCATCGGAAAAATGCGCCTCAACTGACTCCGAACTCTGCGTGAATTTTGCGAGCCCGCGTCCGCGATGATAATGCGCAGCCGGAAACGCATCGCGCAGCAGCCGGTACACCCGCTCCCACGCGGTCAGCACCTGCGGGCATTCGAATTCATGCGTCAACCGGCCTTTCGCATCGAGAATTT
Organism: Pseudolabrys sp.; assembly: GCA_036505835.1. Classification (GTDB taxonomy): domain Bacteria; phylum Pseudomonadota; class Alphaproteobacteria; order Rhizobiales; family Xanthobacteraceae; genus Pseudolabrys. Next base: position 71,767 of record DASXST010000151.1, read on the forward strand.
TGCGGGTCGTGATCTGAACGCCAAGGTCTTGTGTAGCGAGGCCAAGCCCACGCAGCCGTTCGATCAATTCCTGCTGGGCGACGATCCCGGCGCCGCGGCCTGACAGCTCGCTGTCCACCCGCTCATAGATATCAACGGTCCAGCCAGCACGCCGCAGCAGAAGCCCGCTGAGCAACCCGCTCATCGAACCGCCTATGATCAGTGCGCGTTTCCCGCGAGCCCCGGCCAATTTATCCGCCTCGATCTTTCCGTTTACCCTTTTATCCTATATATGACAGCCAGCAGCTTTGGAGGAATTCCCATGGCTTTGACCATGCTCGACAAGCAGGCCGAGAAAAAGGACAAGTCGCAGTGGCCGGCAGATATCGCCGCCGAATTCGAGCGCGAGAGCAAGAATCCGAACCCTTGCGTCGGCACCACGCTGCTGTCTGAGAATGAGCGCACGCGCGTATGGATCATCCGCCTGGCGCCGGGCGAGCGCATCGGCTTCCACCGCCACGTGCTGGATTATTTCTGGACCTCGGTTTCCGGCGGCCGTGGGCGACAACATGTGCATGATGGCACGACGGTCGAATATACGTATCAGCCGGGCGAGACCCGCCACGAAAGCTACGGCAAACGCGAATTCAAGGTTCACGATCTCGAAAATCTTGGGGATCGCGAAATGGTCTTCATGACCGTCGAATTCAAGGATAGTGCCAACAAGCCGATGGCGTTGCCCGCCGGCGTGACGCCGCAATCCGCCGCCGCTTAAATTATCCCATCTTTGAACCGCCCGCCGACTGGGAGCTTGCCCACGGCGGGCGTTTCATTTTGCCGCGCTTGCAAAGCTTCCGCTGATCAGTCAATGGGCTAGCCAAGACGGGGGCCTTCCTGCACACTACCGCAAAACCTGCATGGCGGCGCAGCGGCCGCTGTGGGATCACAAAAGTACGTAAAGATTCAGAGGGGAGCGACGCCGGCAAATTTGACATGCAGATCGTGGCTACCGCATAGCGCCGCCAATTTTTCCCGTCGGGAGACAATGCGTCGGCCTGCGACGACGATGCCGGTTTAAATACGTATGGATATTCCTTTCGATCTCCTGATCAACGCCATTGTTGCGGGGCTGCTTCTGGGCGGCTTTTACGCCGCTGTCACCGCCGGCGTATCGATCTCATTCGGCATGCTCGACATCGTAAACATTGCACATCCGGCCTTCATCATTCTTGGGTCCTACATTGCCTACTTCATCAATATTAATTTTGGAATCGACCCGATCATTGTGAGCCTCATTATGCTGCCGGTATTCTTTACGCTGGGCACGCTCGTGTATCACGTCTACTATTTGTCATTCGAACGGCGGGGCCAGGAATCGCTGCGCGGGCTAGCTTTTTTTTTCGGCCTGCTGTTCGTGACCGAAGTCGTCCTGATTTTGGTGTTCGGCGTCGACTACCGCTACGTCGAGGCCAGGTATATCGGCCCGAGTCTGCATTTCGGAATGATCGATCTCCCGCTGCGCATGCTGGTGCCGTGTCTTGTGGCGCTTGCATTGTTTGCGGCGATTGAACTGTTCATCACCCGTACTTTTACCGGGCGCGCCATCATGGCAGTGTCCCAGGACCAACTTGCGCTACAGCTGATGGCAGCTGACCCGATCCGCATCAAGCGGATCGCCTTTGGCATTTCCATTGCGACTGCGGCAGTTGCGGGAGCGCTTCTGATTATCATTCAGCCGGTCGAGCCCTCAGTCGGGCGCGAATATATCGGCCGAGTATTTGCGATCTGCGTTCTTGGTGGTCTTGGCAGCATGCCTGGCACCTTGATTGCAGCCGTGATGCTGGGCGTCGTCGAAAGCCTGACAGCAACCTTTTATGGCCCATCCTGGGCGCCGGCGGTGGCATTCGGATTTCTCCTGCTCACCCTCGCCTTCCGGCCGGCGGGGCTCCTGGGACGCTAAGCGGGACGGTCATTGTGAACACGACGAAGTTTATCCTCGCCATGATTGCCGCAGCCGCCGCCGTGCTGGCGATCGCGCACTGGTTGAACGTCGATTATTTTTTCTTCGCCGCATACACCATCCTGCAATTCATCGTACTGGCCACCGCCTGGAACATCCTCGGCGGCTATTGCGGTTATGTGAATTTCGGCTCGGCTGCCTTCTTTGCGTTGGGTGCCTACAGCTCGGTCGCACTGATCAAATTCGATGGCGCGATCGACAGCTGGTTTCCGGAAGGCGTGGCCAGCTTTCTCCATCACATCTTTCCACTGCCAATTCCGGTGCTCATCGTGATTGGTTCTGTTGTGTCGGGAGTTGTCGGGTTTGGCATGGGTTATCTGACCCTGCGTCTGCGCGGCGCCTTTTTTGCCATCGCCACCCTGGCGATGGCGGTGGTGTTGCAAACCCTGGTCGTCAACTGGGATTTCGTTGGTGGCTCGCGCGGCGCCTACATCATTCGCCCCGATACCCTGGAAGTGGGAAGTTGGCAGATCAGCTACATTGAATATCTGTTTGTCCTCATGCTGATCCTGACGATGATCGCCCTCGTGACAGCGCGCACCATCGAGCGTTCGCAACTCGGCTTCGGCTTCGCCACAATCCGCGATGACGAACTGGCGGCGGAAGCCTGCGGCGTTCCGACGCTGCGCCTCAAATTGATCGCCACCACGCTGTCGGGCGCTTTCATGGGCATGGCCGGTGCCCCATTTCCTTACTACATCGGCTATCTGCAGCCCGCGTCGGCCTTCGGCCTTGAATACGCGGTCAACTCAATCGCCATGCCGATGATCGGCGGCACGACCAGCTGGGTTGGTCCGCTGGTCGGCGCCATCCTGCTCGGCTCGGCCCAGCAATATGCAACAGTGACCATCTCGTCGGCAGTCAATCTTCTGATTGTCGGATTGATGCTGGTCGGCTTCGTCATAATCGCGCCTAACGGGCTGATCGGGCTAGTGCAGGAACGCTCGCGCCGGAGGCAGTCATGACCACGCTTTTGCATGTGAACAATATCAGCAAGCGGTTCGGCGGATTCGTCGCGCTCGACGACATTGATCTCGAAGTCGAGCCGGGCGAGCGGCTTGGGCTGATCGGCCCCAACGGCTCGGGCAAGAGCACACTGGTCAACTGCATCTGCGGCACCTTGCAGAACGAGAGCGGCAGTGTGGTATTCGACGGTCATGCCATGGACGGCCTCGCCGCCCATGAACGCACCCATCGCGGCCTGGCACGCAGCTTCCAACTGCCGCGCCCATTTTACAGCATGACGCTCGCCGACAATCTGCGAATTCCTCTGCTCTATACCGTGCATGCGCGCATGGGACCATTACGCTCGGCTGGCGATCTCGATGCGCGTTGTCACGAATTGCTCGATTTGTTTGGCCTGGCGAAGAAGGCAAAACAAATGCCTCGCGATCTTACGCAGGTCGAGATGCGCAAGCTCGAACTAGCGCGTGCAATGGCGGCCGAACCAAAACTGCTGATCGCCGACGAGTCGATGGCCGGGCTATCGCATTCCGAGATTGATGACATCCTTACGCTGCTGGCTCGTCTCAACGAGCGCGGCATTACCATCATTTTGATCGAGCACATCATGAGGGCGGTAATGAGTTTCTCGCAGCGCCTTGCGGTGCTGGTATCGGGAAAAAAGATTGCCGACGGGAAACCGGAAGAGATTGTGCACGATCCCGAAGTGGTGAGGGCTTATCTTGGGCAGTAGTATCAGCATCGAGAATGTGAATGCCGCCTATGGCGCCGTGCGGGTGATCGAAGACGTTTCGGTCAATGTGAAGCCCGGCGAGACGGTGGCTTTGCTCGGCACTAACGGAAATGGAAAAAGCACGCTGATGAAATGCGTGATGGGCATCGTGCGCCCCACGGCCGGCCGCATCGTGGCCGAGATCGATGGTGAAAAGCATGACCTTGTGGGCCGCACGACCGAACAGATCGTCGATCTGGGCATCGCGCTGGTCCCCGAGGGCCGGCGCCTGTTTCCGAAACTGACGGTCGAAGAGAACCTGTTGCTGGGGGCCTTCCGCCCCAAGGCACGGGCCCAGATCAAGACCAATCTTGACTTTGCCTTTGAGGCATTCCCACGCCTGGCCGAGCGCCGGCGCCAGCTTGCGGGGTCGATGAGCGGCGGAGAGCAACAGATGCTGGCGCTCGCGAGGGCGCTGATGCTTGCGCCTCGAATTCTTCTGGTGGACGAGCCGTCGGTCGGCCTTGCCCCACTACTGGTTGCCCGCACGATCGATGCGATCAAACAGCTCAAGGATCACTACCAGCTCACGGTTCTGATGGCCGAACAGAACTTTACGCAGGCTATTCGCATCGCCGACCGCGGGTACGTGATCGTGCACGGCAAGATCGCATTCGAGGGCCGCTCGGCCGACGAACTCAACAACAACGACCTGATCCGTCAGTTTTATCTAGGGATGTGAGAGCTTCATCAACCGCTCGTCCCCGCGAAGGCCCAAAATTACACGCGCTCGCTGGATCCCCGCTTGCGCGCGGATGAACGGACCAAGCAGCGGATAAAAATACGGCGCAGGTTTTTCCTGCGCCGTTTGTTTTTGCCGTCGATGAAAACTTAAGTCACTTTGCCTTCTCGTAAGGATAGATCACCTTGCCGGTAGCCAACTCGGATGGCGTAAGCACGGTCTGGTAGCTCATGCCTTTCCAGGTTTCCAACCCGGCACCATCCTTGATGTCATGGTACTGCACTTGCATCATACCGGACTTGGTCCACTCGCCACCTGGGCCGTAGCTCCAGTTGCCCATGATGGTGTTGAAGTTATTCTTGCGCAGATAATCGGCGATCTTGTCGTCCTCGATGCTTTTCGCACCGGTGACCGCATCCCCCAGCACGCTGATGTAAGCATAGCCCCAGCCGCCAAGATAATAGCCGAGCGGGTCGACGCCCTCCGCGCCCGCTTTTGCCTGGTACTTTTTGAAGAACTCGACAGCCGGCGCCATCATCTTCTCCGACGGCACCCAAGTCTCGTAGTTGATGATGCCGTTGAGCTTGGGACCAAGCTTCTGCTTGAACACCGTCGCCTGCAGACCAACCATGGCGCCGCCGACGATCTTCGGCTTGTAGTTGAGTTCATTGATTGCCAGCACGAGGCCGACCGAACTCAGAGGATACGAACAGAAGATGACGATGTCCGCGTTTGAAGCCTGTACCGCGCGCACGATCGGCGAGAAATCCGTCGTCCCGGGCGGGAATGTCTTGTCGTAGACGATCTTCGTGCCGAAGGTCTTGGCGTTTTCGCGAGCGCCCTCGCAGGAGTTGCGCGAAAATTCGGCGTCTTCGGCCGCCAGCGCGAGCGTCGTCGGCTTCGGATTCTGCTGTTGTGCAATCTGGAACACGCCTTCGGTAAACGAAGGCTTGGTCTTCGGCCCAGTTGGCAGAACCGAGAAGTATTTTGGATATTTGAACTCGTGATTGACGTCGAGCGCGAACAGGCTGATGAACGTCTTCTTCTTCTGGATGATGACCGGCATGGCTGGCGCGACCATGTTGGTCGCATAGCCGCCGAGAACGAGGTCGACTTTATCGACGTCCAGCAATTTCGTGTAAATGCCGGGGACGGTCGAGGGATTGGACTGATCATCGTAATAGATGAGCTTGACCGGGCGCCCAAGGAGGCCTCCCTTCCCATTCACCTCTTCTTCCCAGATCTTCATGCCGAGCAATGCCTGCTTGCCATTCGGCGACAGCGGCCCGGTCAACGCCATGCTGAAGCCGATCTTGATCGGCTCCTTGTTCTGGGCGGTGGCATCGCCCACGAACATTGCGCCGACGGCAACGGCTAAAGCCGTCCCCCCGATCCACGCCCATGTCCGTCTTTTGAGCTTTTGCAGCATATATTTTCCTCCCATGAACCTGATTTATTTCGATGCTAATAATGACAGCGTGCGACGCAATGGTCCACCCGCGCCCGGTTGAATAGCCCTTGGATTAATGTAACGGACCCGACGGGGTTGAAAACCATAAGCGGCCCAGCCGCTTCCCAACCAGGTCTGCCTGAATGACTCGCCGTGGGCAGCGGTGGGATGCGTATGGCGTGATGTCGCAGAGCTCCGCCTTGTTCCGGGCCTTCACATCCCGTCCACCATGATCGTTTCGACCTCGCCGGCGCCGCTGCGTCGGAATGCAGCAGCCTTGTCGTATTCCGGCGATCTGAAACAGGCGACGCCCTGCTCGAAAGTGGGAAATTCGATCACAATGAAGCGATGGAATTTGTCCGGACCTTCCATGATCTGAAAACGTCCGCCCCGAGCCAGGACCTTGCCGCCAAACTTTTCGATGATCGTGGGCACAAGGTCGGTGTACTTCTTGTACTCGACGGGGTCGTTGATTTTTGAACGCGCTACCCAATAAGCGGCCATCCTTCATTCCTTTTTCTTGTGATGCTCGGCGCGAGGATCCGGCTTCGCCGGACCGGGCACTAGCCTTGTGCCGGGCACCCACGTCTTCATTATAGGTTCAACAGTAAAGACGTGGATGGCCGGGACAAGCCCGGCCATGACAAGGAGTGTGGCATGGCGCGGAAGCTAATCGACATTTCAGTCCCCCTTGAAAACGAGGTCGCGGCCGATCCTCCCGGTTATGGTCCGAAGATTGAATATCTCGACCACCAAGCGACGGCTGCCGACGTTTTGAAATTCTTTCCTGGGCTGAAAAAGGAAGACCTGCCAGACGGCGAAGGCTGGGGGATCGAATGGGTCCGGTTGTCGACGCATTGTACGACTCATCTCGATGCGCCCTGGCACTTCGCTTCGACCATGGATCGTGGGAAACGTGCGATCACGATCGATGAGGTACCGCTCGAATGGTGCTTGCAGCCCGGGGTGAAACTCGACTTTCGGCACCTTGCCGACGGCTATGTCGTGACCGCGAAAGACGTCGAGACAGAACTGAAGCGCATCGGCCATACGCTGAAGCCACTCGAGATCGTACTTGTGAACACCAGCGCGGGAATGGCATACGGCCAGCCCGATTACGTGGCCAAGGGCTGCGGCATGGGGTGTGAAGCGACGCTTTATTTGCTTGAGCGCGGCGTGCGGGTGACCGGCATTGACGGCTGGAGCTGGGACGCGCCGTTCATTTACACGATGAAAAAATATGCCGAGACACGTGACGCCTCGCTGATCTGGGAAGGACATCGCGCCGGCCGCGAAATAGGCTATTGCCATATCGAAAAGCTGCACAATCTGGAGACGCTTCCACCCAAAGGTTTCATGGTGAGCTGCTTTCCCGTGAAAGTGCGTGGCGGATCAGCCGGATGGACAAGAGCGGTTGCGATCATTGATGCTTGATTGCTCACCGCGGCGGGCGATACCATTAACGCAATGAAAAGCCGGCCCGATGCCGGCACAAGAAGCACTTCCAGGGAGGATTCACGTGGACAGACGCCGTTTTGTCGCCGGTAGCGCAGCTACAGCCGTACTCTCGATTCGACCGGCCTTTGCGCAAAACAACTATCCGTCTCACGCAATAACCATCATCAACCCGTTCCCACCGGGCGGAGCAGTTGATGTCGTCGGGCGACCGTTCGCCGCCACGCTGGAGACGCTGGTTAAACAGCCAATTGTCGTAGAGACCAAGGCCGGCGCGGCCGGCCAGGTCGGCGCGCAGGTCGCTGCCAGCGCGAAACCTGATGGCTACACGTTGCTCGCTCACCTTCCATCGATCTCCGGCTTTGAAGCGGTCGATAAGACGTTCGGGCGTGCACCAAAATTCACGCGCGCTGATTTCATTCCAATCGCACGTCTCACCGAAGGCCCGTTGGTGCTGGTGGTCAATGACCAGCAGCCCTACAAGACGCTGAAAGACCTGGTTGACGACGCCAAGAAGCGCCCCGACGAGATCATCTTCAGCTCGTCCGGTCTTTATGGCGCTCTGCATCTGCCGACGGCGCTGTTCATGAATGCCACCGGCATTAAAATGCGTCATCTGCCGACCAATGGCGGCGGACCGGCGCTGACGGCCGTGCTCGGAAACAACGCGCAGGTGCTGGTGACGTCGATAGCTGCGGCTATTGGGCAGATAAAGGCTGGCAAGTTGCGTGCGCTCGCTTGCTTCAGCCCGAAACGCGCGGCCTCGCTTCCCGATGTCCCGACACTGAAAGAACTCGGCTATAACGTTGAATTTTCGATCTGGGTCGGCCTGTTCGCGCCGAAAGGTACTCCGGAGCCCGTGATCGCCAGATTGCGCACGGAAACCAGGAATGCTGTTCAAAGCGAGCAGTTCAAAGCAGCGATCGCGAATATCGGCGATGTCGTCGCCTATCTTGACCAGCCGGAATTTGCCAAGTTCTGGGATGACGATGCTAAGCGCGTCGAAAATGCAGTCGCCTTGATCGGCAAAGTGTAGGGATTGCAGGCTAACGTTTCAGAGTGCCACACGGCGCGTGTCTGGGCCGAAGACGTGTTGTCGCTCAGTACGATTGCACACAATCGCGGAATTTGAGGAGGAGCACCATGGATCGCCGCAGTTTCCTTGTCGGCACGAGCTCGCTCATTGCCGCCTGCCCCGTGTTTGCGCAAGATGCCTTTCCCTCTCGAGCAATCACGATCATCAACGCGTTTCCGCCCGGCGGCGTCAACGATATCGTGACGCGGCCTTTCGCTTCGGCGCTCGAACCGATCGTTAAACAGCCGGTCGTGGTCGAGACCAAAGCTGGCGCCGGCGGTCAGGTCGGCGCGCAGGTTGGGGCCAACGCCAAGGCGGACGGGTATACCTTGCTGTCGCACAACAACGGAATTTCGGGCTACGAGGAGGTCGACAAACTCTTTGGGCGGCAACCGAAGACCACCCGCGCCGATTTCATTCCGCTCGCGCGGCTGGTTGCCGACCCAGTCCTCGTGCTCGTCAATGACCAGCAGCCGTACAAGACCCTGAAGGACTTCGTGGACGATGCCAAAAAGCGTCCCGAGGCAATCATCTACAGTTCGGGCGGGCTCTATGGGGCGACGCACCTGCCGGTCGCATTGCTCGAAAAGGTGACTGGAATCCCAAGGCTCCGCCACCTGCCGACGAACGGCGGCGGCCCGGCCATCACCGCTCTACTCGGCAACAATGCACAGATGAGCACGCAGACGATTTCCGCGTCTTTGCCACATGTCAAAGCCGGCAAACTGCGTCCCCTGGCGTCTTTTGGCGCAAAGAGATCGAAGACGTTGCCCGATGTGCCGACATTGAAGGAGCTCGGCTACGACGTGGAATATTATCTATGGGTTGGCATCTTCGCACCCAAAGCCACGCCTGCCGACATTGTCTCAACCCTCAATGCGGCGATCGACAAGGCCGCAAACTCTGATTTGTTCAAGACCGCTATCACAAATGCCGGACTGGAGCCCGACTATCTCAACGCTGTAGGTTTCGCCAAGTTCTGGGCCGAAGACGCGCAGCGCTCCGATGAGGCGGTGAAATTGATCGGCCGCGTGCAAGGGTGAGCCGGACCTTCAATCGATAAGTCGGGTGCACCCGGCATAATCAGAGAGGCGACGGAGATGGATCGCCGCAGTTTTGTGGCCGGAAGTGCTGCCTCTGCGATCACGCTGGTCTCGCGATCGGTCGATGCGCAAGAGAGCTACCCTTCACGCGCCATCACCATGATCAGTCCCTTTCCCCCAGGGGGCGTCAGCGACACCATCACACGCCCGCTGGACGCCGCGCTGGAAGCGCTATTCAAGCAGCCGGTTGTGCTCGAAAACAAAGTTGGTGCAGCCGGTGCAGTCGGCGCACAATTTGTCGCCGCCGCGAAGCCCGACGGGTACACTCTGCTTTCTCATATCGTTTCGATTTCGGGCTTCGCTGCGGTCGACAATTTGTTTGGCCGGCAGCCGAAATTCACCAACGCCGATTTCGTCCCGATTGCCCGCATCGTTGCAGATCCGATCGTGCTGATCGTCAACAAGGAGCTGCCGTACAAAACTGTGAAAGATCTGGTTGCCGACGCCAAGGCCAACCCGAACAAGCTGATTTATAGCTCATCCGGCCTTTACGGTGCGTCTCACATCCCAACAGCGCTCTTTGCCAAAGCGGCCGGCAATCTGCAGATGCGGCATTTGCCGACCAACGGAGGTGGCCCGGCGGTGACGGCCGTACTGGGCGGAAATGTCAACTTTTTCATGTCTCCCACTTCCATCGCGCTGCCGCATATTCGCGCCGGCAAGGTGCAAGCGCTTGCGGTATCGAGTGCCCAGCGCGTCAGAGCACTTCCGGACATTCCGACTTTCAAGGAACAGGGGTACGATCTCGAATATTATTTCTGGGTGGGCATTTTCGCGCCGAAGGGCACATCCACCCCGATCATCAATATCTTGCGCGAGGGTCTTAAAAAGGCGGCGCACAGCAAGGAGTTTCTCGATACATTGGAGAAGCTTGGCCAAGAATTGGCATATATGGATCAACCCGAGTTCGCGAAATTCTGGGCCATCGATGCCAGGCGTCAAGAAGACGCCATCAACTCTATCGGCCGCGTGCAGGGATGAGATCGCCTATCACCAGGCTTCCGCTACAGCGGCGCTCACCAGCTGTCGAGGATTCTTCATGACGCTGCGCGCCGACCATATCGCAGGCGCTTTCTTCATTGGCTTCGGCTTGCTGGTGCTTGCGCTCAGCGGCGATCTTCCGACCGGAAATTTGTCGATGCCGGGTTCCGGTTTCTTGCCGAAGATCGCGGCCGTTCTGACGATCTTCTTCGGGGGCGTGCTGGTCCTGCGCGCGGGGGAAAGCAAGCCGTTTGAAACACTGTCATGGACCGACGTCAAGCATGCCGGGCTGGTTGTGGGCATAACGGCGGCAGCGGTTGCGCTGTTCGAACGGCTCGGCTTTCTCACGACCAACGTTCTACTGATTCTCACTTTGCTTGTCGTCATCGAGCGGCGCCGGCTGCCGCCCGCCGTCGCTTATAGCGTTGGCGTCGTTGTGATCACCTACGTCCTGTTCGTCTACATCCTCAAAACGCCGCTGCAGGCCGGACCGCTCGGATTCTAGGATCGCCGTGGAAAGTACTTTTCTCAGTCTCGCTCATGGCTTTTCCGTCGCACTGGCCCCGGCCAATGCCTGGTACGCCTTTCTCGGCTGCCTCGTCGGCACACTCGTCGGCGTCTTGCCAGGCATCGGCCCCCTCGCCGGCATTTCCATTTTGCTGCCGGTGACTTTCGGGCTGAACGCCACGCAGGCGATCATCATGCTCGCCGGCATTTATTACGGGTCGCAATACGGTGGCTCGACCACCTCGATCCTGATGCGAATTCCCGGCGAAGCTTCGTCGGTGATGACGTGCATCGACGGCTACGCGATGGCCAAGAAGGGCCGCGCAGGCGCGGCGCTTTGTATCGCAGCAGTGGGCTCCTGGGTCGGCGGCACGTTCGGCGTGCTCGTCCTCACGGCTGTGGCGCCGCCACTGGCAACCATCGCGGTCAGCTTCGGCCCTCCGGAGTACACGGCTCTCCTCGTTCTCGGTCTGATCTTCCTTGCCTATATGTCCTCGTCGTCGCTGATAAGGACGCTGCTGATGGCCTGCCTCGGGCTGCTGCTCGGCATGATCGGCATCGACAACATGACAGGGCATTTCCGCTACAGCTTCGACCTGGCCGAATTGGGCGACGGCATCGGCATCGTCCCGGTAGCCGTCGGATTGTTCGGGCTCGGTGAAATTCTGTCGACGCCAAGTGCCAGCGCGGTAAGAGACATTGTCAGTCCCCGATTGCGCGAACTGTTGCCGACCCGCCGCGAGTGGAATGAGGCCGCCATGCCGATCACGCGCGGGACGGTGCTCGGATTTATTATCGGCATCATTCCGGGCTCAGCGCACGTCATCTCGAGTTTTCTCTCCTATGCGATCGAGAAACGGGTGTCGAAGCATCCTGAACAGTTCGGCAAGGGGGCTGTCGCGGGCGTCGCGGGGCCGGAGACGGCCAACAATGCCGCCTCGACCGGCGCGTTTGTGCCTTTGCTGGCTCTCGGCATTCCCACGAGTCCGATCACCGCGGTGTTGATCGGTGCACTGATGATTCACGGCGTGTCCGTGGGACCGATGCTGGTCAACGAACACCCGGACGTATTCTGGGGATTCGTGGCTTCGATGTACGTCGGCAATCTCATGCTGCTGGTGCTCAACCTGCCTTTGGTCAGCCTGTTCGTCACCGTGCTGCGAATCCCGTACGCCTATCTTTATCCACTCATCATCATGTTCTGTATCATTGGCGTGTACGAGGTAAATAACTCGATCGTCGATGTGTGGATCATGCTGATCATGGGCGTCGTCGGGTACGCGTTGCGCAAGTTCGACTGCGACCCAGCTCCGCTGGTGCTCGGCCTCGTGATCGCGCCGATCCTGGAGCAGAGCCTGCGCCAGTCGCTGATCATGTCGAATGGCAACTACCTGATCTTCTTCAGCCGGCCAATTTCGCTTGGCCTGATGATGGTCAGTATCGGCTTGCTCGCACTGGCCGCCTATGCGTTTGTGCTGCACCGCGCCGACTGGCGGACGAGACTGGCCAGGGCGGAAGCCGGCGAACCGGAGCGATAAGCAGAATAGGCTTTGCTTGCTTGTCGGGATACGACTGGAATTGCCGCTGGATCACGCCCAGGGGCGCTCGTTTTCCATCCCTTTATAGAGATCGGCGACAAACTCGCCATAGCCATTGAACAGCAGCGTCGGCCGACGCTCGCCGGTGCCGATTATCTCTTCGGTCGCCTGGCTCCAGCGCGGGTGCGACACTTGCGGGTTGACGTTCGCCTAGAAGCCATATTCGGCGGGCTGCAATGCTTCCCAGAGTCCTTTCGGCCGCTTGTCAGTGAAGCTGAAGCGCACGATCGACTTGATGGACTTGAAGCCATATTTCCACGGCAGGGCCAGTCGCAATGGCGCACCATGTTGCCGCGCAAGCGGATGCCCGTAGGCACCGGTCGCAAGAAGGGCGAGTTCGTTGGTCGCTTCCGCCATCGTGACACCTTCGACATAAGGCCACGGATACCACGGATACCACGGCTGCCGCTGACCGGTGCCACCTTCGGGTCCGTGAACGTTTCCATGCGAACGTATTGCGCAGAGCCAAGTGGGCGCGCGAACTCGACCAGCTTGGCAAACGGGAAACCCGTCCAGGCGATTGTCATGCCCCACGCTTCGACGCAACGATGGCGGTATGTGCGCTCCTCGAGCGTCAACTTGCGGATCAAATCATCGATGCCGACTTCCATCGGCTTTTCCACCATGCCGTCAATTTTCACCGTCCATGGCCGGATCGGTAGCGCCTGGGCCGCCGCAGCGATCGATTTCGAAGTGCCGAATTCATAGAAGTTATTGTAGTTGCCATTGACTTTCTCGTTGGTGATCGCACGATCGAGAACGTATTTCTCGTTGCGCTTGGCGGGATAAAGATCGGCACTCGGATCCGGCAGCTTGGCAACGTCGGAAAGGCGCTGTGCGGTCGCGCCAAGTGGCGACAACGTCAGCGCGCTGACTCCAGCTGCGACAAAACTACGCCGGTTGAAGACAAAGTGCTCGGGCGTAGCGAGGCGGTCGGGAATCTCCCAGCCGCGGCGGTGAATGACGTTCATGACGTTGTTCCCAGAATCGCCGCAAAGAACTACGGGTTGCGATGCCTAAGCACGTTGCGGCCGTGCCTTGGGGGCACGGCCGCAATCATTTGCAGTTGTTCTTTATTACTCAGCGGCGCGGCGCGCCGCAATGATCTGGTCGGCTGTGCGCCCGGTCAGCTCCGCCATGTGATCGAACTTGAACGTAAACGAGCCGACGCCCGCCGTTCCGGAACGCACTTCGATAATCAGATCACCGATCTCGGCCTCGGGCATCTGCGCCCGCACGGTGTCCCATCCGGTCCAGCCTTCGCGGGTGTCGAAACCGAGGATCTGGCCACGGCGTCCTGACAGGATCGCGTTCATTTTCGCCGTGGCTTCGCTGGGGCAGACAATCTCGACCTCATGAATGGGCTCAAGCAATACCGGTTGGCACTGCGGAAGAGCTTCCACAATGCCGATCCGTCCGGCAGTCCTAAACGCCTGATCGGAGGAGTCGACCGTGTGATACGATCCGTCAATCAGCGCAACCGACAGATCGACGACAGGAAAGCCAAGAGGCCCATGTTTGAGCCCGTCTATGACGCCCTCCTCGACTGCCGGAATGTAATTGCGCGGCACCACTCCGCCCGTAATCCGGTCATCGAATTTGAATCCTGAGCCGCGCTGCAAAGGCTTGATCTCGAGCACGACGTCGCCAAACTGGCCATGCCCTCCCGATTGCTTCTTATGTCTGCCGCGTTGCGTGATCGGCTTGCGAATTGTCTCCCGATAGCCCACCGACGGAGGCCGTGTGGCCACCGGCACCATGAAGCGGTCGGCCAATCGCTCCGCCGCCACGCGCAAGTGCATTTCGCCCTGTCCCCAGATGACCACCTCATGGCTTTCGGCGTTGTGAACGACCGACAGCGACGGGTCTTCTTCCGTCAGCTTGTTGAAGGCGGGTCCGAGCTTGACATCGTCCTTGCGCTCTTTCGCATGCACTGCGATCGCCAGGACGGCCGGATATGGCTTAACCTGCGCAAGCGCCGCCGCCGGTTGTTTGCCGCTCGAAAGCGTGTCACCGGTCTTGGCACTTTCGAGCTTGCCGAGCGCAACGGTCTCGCCGACGTTCGCCTGCCCGCGTTTCTCGAAGTGCTGGCCCATCAGTTTGAAAACGCCGGAGACCCGCCCAGCATTGCCGCCCGACGTCGTAAGCGTTGTGCCATCGCCGGCCTGACCGGCAAGAAGACGGACAATCGACATTTTGCCGCCGTGCGTCGTGTGGAAGGTTTTGAGCACCAGCGCAATCGATTCACTGCCGGCCTTCACGCCCAGCCGTTGCGCTGTTTCGTTCACCGCAGGCGATTCATGGCGAAGCGCCTTGAGGAGACGCAGTACACCGTTGGTGCGGGTCGCCGAACCAAGAAGAACAGGACATACGATCCGGTCACGCAACTCCTTGGCGAGGTCATCGAAAACCTTGTCCCGCGGAGGCTCGATATCCTCAAGCAGCTGTTCCATCAGCTGGTCGTCGTGATCCGCCAACGTCTCCAGCATCGTAAAGCGAGCTTCCTTCTTGCGGTCGAGGTCTTCACCTTTGAGCTCGATAATTTCCGACGGTGCATATTCCTTGTAGACATAAGCGCGCTCCAGCGCGAGATCGACGAATCCAGAAATGATATCACCTGTCCAGATCGGAATTTGCCGCAAGAGCAACGGCACGCGCGAAGCAGGCTGCAGCAATTTAATGGTCTCGCGGACCCGTTTCTCCGCCTTATCGATCTTGTTGAGGAATAAAAAGCGCGGAATGTTCTGATCTTCCAGCTCGCGCAGGATGAGCTGCAATTGCGGCACCTTTTTTTCGTCCGCTTCGCAAACGACGACCGCGGCATCAACCGCGGGCAAAACGCTGCGCATGTCCTGAATAAATTCGATAGACCCCGGGCAATCGATAAACGTGTAGCTATCACCCATGAAATTGGTGCTGGCGAACGTTGCCTCCACGCTCATCCTGTGGCTGCGTGCCTCCTTGCTGGCATCGCCGACTGTGGTGCCTGCATCCACCGTGCCCTGGCGCTGGATAGCGCCGGTGCGAGCGAGAATTGCTTCCAAAAGTGTCGTTTTACCGCTTTGAAAAGGGCCCACCAGCGCAATGCACCGGGGACCCGAGTTCCTCGTGCCGTTGGGACCAGCGCCGTTTTGTCCCATGATTCCCTCCCTTGCCGGCCGGGGAGGTCGGACCTGGTTTCCCGGCCCTGTCACATTATCGTCTCAGGCCGCGGCGAGGCTGGCAAGAGCGGACACTTGCCGCGCCCAAAATAATTATTCGATGAAACTCAGATTAACCAATTCGCGCGCGGTGGCATTCTTGTCGATCCGCGCCCGGGCCTTGTGCCGTGCGACCTGACGTTCGAGGTCCAGCAGATCAAGCTGCGCCTGCGGCTCAATGAAATATGCACTGGCTTCGACCCTAGCCGCGCCGCTTTCGCCACGGTCCGGGTAAAAGATAACCCGCGATCGTCGTCGCGGCCTCATGAGACCTTATGTCGGAGGCGTGCTTGGAGTGGATGTCCTTGCACAGCAGGGCGGCAGTATAGTCGGCGACTCCACGGCGGTAGGCTCGAACGAATTTCTCGACCACAGGACGGCGCGTCGCGATCATTTTGGTGGAGACAAACAGTGCGCCCAGCTGCTGCTCGTCGAGTACCAGACGACGAGCTTGGCGTGATTGGCCGCCACGAATTCGCGTGCATAGCTCGCCGGCAGGATCGCAGCGTCGATCTGGTTGGTGCCAACTGCGCGCGCGATGGCATCAAGCGTCGGCATCGGCCTCACGCTGACGCGATCGACATCGATCTGCTTGATGCGGGCAATCTGGTCCAGTTGATAGTGAGAGGCCGACCCGAGAGCGCTTGTGGCTACGGATTTGTTTCCGACATCAGCGAACGTACGCAAACCTTTGGCAAAGCCAACGTTCGAGACGACAAGCTCGCTGCCTCGTAAAAGCGCTTCTCGCGCGCTTGGGCTGCGATCGCTTTGATCAGGCCCTTGCCGGCGGCATTGAAAGCGGCAGGTGTGAAACCGGCAAGGCCGAAATCAGTCGTGCCGGCGGCGAGCGTTTCTGCCACCGTTTGACCGGAGTCGTAGGCAGTCATTCCCAGATCGATGCCTTCGACTTTGAAGTAGCCATGCGCTGCGGCGAGAAACAAAGCGCCGCTCTCAGCCAGCCGCTGTGTGCCGACGAGCACACGCTCCTGTGCGGCGGCGGGGATCGGCAAACTGGTGATAACAAAAAGAGGCGCAAGCTTAAGACGGCTCATCCCCGCAGATTAGTGAAGTTCTGCATAAGAACGGGTGAATGGGGAATTGCACCCTGCATTTCAAAGACAATTCTCCGTTCGTCCCTGCGACCAAGCGCTTCGCGAGCTACGGCGGATTTGAGTCCGCCAAAGCACGGAGCGCGTAGGCGGAAAGCGGGGGCCCAGTGCTGGATTCCCGCTTACGCGGGAACGAACGGCCGGGTCTCCGCTGTCGCGGGAAAGGTGGAGTCTATTTCAAGTTGCCGCAGAAGCGCTGGATGCGCCGGCCTGCTTCCTCCAGATCCTCGATCTTCGTCGCATAGGAAATGCGAAAAGCCGGTCCCAATCCGAACGCGGTGCCCTGCACGACCGCCACGCCCTCGGCCTCGAGGAGTTCGGTGACGAAATCCTCGTCGGTGGCGAGTTTCTTTCCCGTGGGTGTGGTTTTGCCCATCGCACCGGCGCAGGATGGGTAGACATAGAACGCACCTTCCGGCGTCGGACACTTGATGCCATTGGCCTGGTTGAGCATCGACACCACGAGGTCACGGCGCTCCTTGAAGATCTCGTTGTGTTTGGCGATGAAATCCTGCGGGCCGTTCAGCGCCTCCACCGCGGCCCATTGCGAGACAGCCGCCGGGTTTGAGGTCGATTGCGATTGGATCGTCGCCATCGCCTTGATCAAAGGCTCAGGACCGCCGGCATAACCGATGCGCCAGCCCGTCATGCAATAGGCCTTCGAGCACCCGTTGATGGTCAACGTGCGTGGATAAAGCGAGGGCTCGACCTGAGCCGGGGTGGTGAACACAAAGTCGTCGAATACCAGGTGCTCGTACATATCGTCTGTCATCACGTGGACGTGCGGATGCTTCACCAGCACGTCGGTCAACGCTTTCAATTCGGCGCGTGTGTAAGCGGCCCCGGTCGGGTTCGACGGAGAGTTCAACAGCACCCATTTGGTCATTGGCGTGATCGCGCGCTCGAGCTGCTCCGCGGTCATCTTGAAACCATTCGACATGCTGGTGACGACCTCCACGGGCTCGCCACCGGCAAGCAGGACCATGTCGGGGTAGCTGACCCAGTACGGGGCCGGGATGACGACCTCGTCACCGGGGTTCAATGTCGCGACGAAAGCGTTGTACAGCACCTGTTTGCCCCCGGTGCCAACCGTCACCTGGCTCGGCTTATAGTCGAGCTGGTTCTCGCGTTTGAACTTCTTCACAATGGCATCTTTTAGCTCGGCGATGCCGTCCACATTCGTGTACTTCGAGGCCTTGCCGCTTTCGATCGCCTTCACCGCCGCCTGCTTGATATTGTCGGGGGTATCAAAATCGGGTTCGCCAGCGCCGAGGCCGATCACGTTGCGACCCGCCAGTTTGAGCGCGCGTGCCTTGTCCGTCACGGCAATGGTGGCCGACGGCTTGATGCGCTTGAGCTGGTCCGCGAGAAAGGCCATCGAAACTCTCCTTTTGCCGCAGTGCGGCGTACATCCTTGTCGTAATGCGGACGACCGAGTCCAGCAAGGGGCGATTTGTTAAAGAAATTCGATCAATTCGATCGGTCCTATCGATCATTCTGCCAAGACCAGGAACCCAGAGGCTACAGCAACAGGCTTTTGATCCTATTACAGGCCTCGAACCGCTGCTTCGAGCAGTTTCTCAAATCCGAGGCAGTAGCGTCCTCGTCCCTCAACGCAATGCGCCGCGACTTCGGGGCGTGCGCATGAGCGAAAGAATAAAATTTCCATTTACTGCAGCGCGGGAAATTTGCGTTTGCTCGCTGCGCTGCACCGAATGCAATTTGATATTTTTCGTGAAGTCCGCTCGGCCTTGCAATTGCCAGACTTTGTCCGTTCTATCGTATGCGTACGCTTCGGGGGTGCTGCACGATAGATGTTTGTCCTCGACCTTGAGCGGTTCGAACCAGCTCTCGGATAGGCTACGCGCACACGGATCGAATTCTGAATGTATACGCTCTATTCGATGCAGCGTTCCGGGAATAGCTACAAAGTGCGTCTTGCGCTCGCCCGGCTCGGAATCCCGCACAACCTCGTGGAGATCGACATCCTCAAGGGCGAAAGTCGCACGCCCGAATTCCTCGCCAAGAATCCGAATGGACAGGTGCCGTTGCTGGAAGTCGCACCCGGGCGTCATCTCGCCGAATCAAATGCCATCCTTTGGTACGTCGCCGGCGGCTCAACACTGGCACCGGAAGACCGCATTGGACGGGCCGAAGCGCTGCAATGGATGTTCTTCGAGCAACACAGCCTCGAGCCGAACATCGGGGCCGCTTATTTCTGGCTTACGTTGATCAAGGGCGGCCGCGAGCTGCAAAGCCACGCCCTCGAAGATTGGATGGAAAACGGCTATCGCGCTCTTGGCGTGATGGAAACCCACCTCACCCGTTTTCCATATTTCGTCGCGAACCATTTCACCATCGCGGACATCGCGCTGTACGCCTATACGCACGTCGCCGAGCAGGCCGATTTCGACCTCACCCGGTTTCCGGCGATTCGCGCCTGGCTTGCTCGCATCGCCGACGAGCCGGGCTACATTCCCATGACCTGGCAACCGGAGCTGGTGCCGGCGAAATAACTAACGGAATCTCAAGCTTTTTTATCCCGCGCCACGAAATCGCCGCGCTTCGTAACCGGCTGCGCCCAATTCGAGTCGAACCGTTGCCCCGTTCCCGCGTTATGTGAACGACATTGTAACAGTACGATCTTTTTCAGGTTCGTTATGCCAAAGCACATTAAGTCCGCTGGCTTCACATCGTCAGTTGATCGCCTCGGCAGCGAACGACGCTCCGCGGCCATTGCCCAATTGGCTACAAGCATTGCGCTCGTGCTATCCATCCTCGTAGCCGCTACGGCAGTCGCACGCGCAGATGTGGCGACCAATGTGATCGACAACGAGGGCGGCCTCTTCGCCATTGCGCTTTTGCTCGGGCTGTTTTTCATCGGAATGGGCAGCCTTACAGTTCTGTCCCTGCCGCATCATTCTCGCCACCCCAAGACGCACGGCTGATACCCCTACCGGAACTGTCTGCGATGTCGCAAAGTTGACGCGACATCGCGGGAGGCTTGCATGCGATTTCTGCTGTTGCTGCTGAGCGCGGCGTTGAGCGCAGTCGCAATCGCGAAGGCGGCTGATCCGGTTTACCCCAGTTCAGCCGGTAAGCTCGCGGTGCAAACGGTTGCCACTGGCCTCGTTCATCCCTGGTCGCTCGCATTCTTGCCTGACGGCCGCATGCTTGTGACCGAACGGCCCGGACGGATGCGCCTTGTTACGCAGAACGGCCAAATATCGCCTCCGCTTGCCAACGTGCCAAAAGTGTTTGCGGTCAGCCAGGGCGGTTTGCTCGACGTGATCCTTGACCGTGAATTCACCCAGAACCGTACAATCTACTTTTCGTACGCAGAGCCATTCAATGGTGGCGGGCGAACCGCGCTTGCCCGCGCGCGCCTCGACGATAGCGAGGTACCGAGGCTGACCGATGTGAAAGTCATATACCGCCAGTACGGCCCACCCTCGCATGGAAACCACTTCGGCAGCCGAATCGTCCAAGCGACGGATGGCACCTTGTTTGTGACCAACGGCGAGCACTTTACCGATCGCGACATGGCACAAACGCTCGACAACGACCTTGGCAAGATCGTGAGGATAACGCCCGATGGCACGGCGCCCCCTGATAACCCGTTTGCCAACCGGCCCGGGGCCAGGCCCGAAATCTGGTCCTATGGCCACCGCAATCCGCAGGGGCTGGCGTTGAATCCCGCTGACGGGAAACTGTGGGAGCAGGAGCACGGAGCCAGGGGCGGCGACGAGATCAACATTATCGAGAAAGGCCACAACTACGGCTGGCCGCGTGTGAGCTATGGGGTGAACTATGACGGAACGCCGGTCGGGACCGGGAAGGCAAAAATGGAGGGTGTCGATGATCCGCGCTGGCACTGGACACCATCGATCGCACCGTCGGGCATGGTGTTCTACACGGGCGATCTTTTTCCGGCGTGGAAGGGCAGTCTCTTTAACGGGGCACTGAAGTCCGAGTTGCTGTCGCGGCTTGAGCTCAAAGGAGACACAGTCCTAAATGAGGAGCGCCTCCTGCAGGCCTTGCGCGAACGCATTCGCGACGTCCGCCAGGGACCAGAGGGCGCGCTTTATCTGCTCACCGACAGCACATCCGGGCGCATCCTGCGCCTTGTGCCCGCGCGCTAGCTCACCACTTGTGAAACACGAAAAACGCACCCGCTGCGATCAGCGCGAACCCGAAGCCCTGGCTGGGTGTTATGGGCTCGCGCAAGTACGCGTATGAAAATCCGGCAAACACCGCGAAAGTGATGACCTCCTGGATTGTCTTGAGTTGTGCCGGATCGTAAACGGCGTTGCCATAGCGATTGGCGGGTACAGCCAGGCAATATTCGATAAACGCAACTCCCCAACTGATCAAGATTACATAAAAAAGCGGCACTTCCTTACAGCGAAGATGCCAATACCAGGCGGCGGT
The DNA here is from genome assembly GCA_036505835.1 of Pseudolabrys sp. Lineage (GTDB taxonomy): Bacteria > Pseudomonadota > Alphaproteobacteria > Rhizobiales > Xanthobacteraceae > Pseudolabrys. The sequence continues at coordinate 93,092 of DASXST010000151.1, forward strand.
CATGAACATGTTAGAGCCGATCAACAGGATGATCGGGCGGACGTAAGGCGACAGGGCGAGCATGGAACTCCTTCCGGCGAGCAAGAGAACATCGGCGTACGAGGCGCCGGACTTACATCGCGATGCTGTCGAAGCCAATCGGCCGTTGTCACTGCGACCGCAATTTTTTTGCTGCCATGACCTTTGACGTGAAGGCATTCAATGACTTGATGCAGGCGACCAAGACCGACCCGGACGAGTGGGCATACCCGGTTTCCGCGGACGTCGAGGTGCGCGCTACGCCCCAGCCGAGCGGAGCCGTTATCGACAAGCTCCCCTTCGGGTTCGTGCGCGTCATGCCGGAAAGCGCGCCCAATCTTCCTGCGTTCCTGCGCATTGTCACGCCGGCCGGCAAGACGGGTTACGTGTCCGTCGATTCCATCGCGCCGATCGGCGATGACCAGATCTGCTATGTCAGGGATGCGAACGGCTGGAAGATCGGCGGGTATATCGGCGGGGGCGATAGTCAATAGCCAACCGCGTCACCTGTACCGCAGTTTTAGGACCAGGATCGGCGCTATAAGCGCGAGCGTCACAGCGCTTGAGCCGATCAGCGGCCAATCGTTAATCGCGATTCCGTATACGAGCCACAGTGTAATCCCCACAGTGAACGAGCCCGTCGCCCGTAGCGACAACGCTCGTGTGTCCCGTTCGCGCAGGACTTTCAGCGTCTGCGGAAGCCAACACACGGTGGTGAGCAAGGCTCCCGTGGCGCCAAGAAGATCAATGATCCAAGGGAATGTCATACATCGGCCATACGACTGATTCGCCTCCGTCGTGTGACAATCTTGCCTTTGCCAGCGGCGGCGCGCAGGTTCATCGGATGACACCCGCAACCTCCCCTCGCCGTATCAACTGTGCCCGATGCGGGATGTCGTTCGAGTGCGGATTTTCTGCCCAGTGCTGGTGTGCTGGCGAACCGTATCGCCTGCCCATGACCAAGGCCCGGTTTGAGGACTGCCTCTGCCCCGCTTGTCTGCGCAAGGCGGCGGCCGCGCTTGCGGCCAGCAGGCGCGAGGCAGAACAAGGCGGTTAGTGCGGGGCGAGACAGGTGACTTGCGATGCCCTATAGGAGGGCCGCCGCAGTCCGCGGCCACAGAACGAAAGACAATTCTCATGATTGACTTTTATGCGCTGACCAGCCCGAACGTGCAGAAGATCTTCATCATGCTCGAGGAATGCGGGCTGCCCTACAATATCAAGCCCGTTGACGTGTGGGCGGGCGAGCAGTTCACGCCCGAATTTGCCAAAATCAATCCACTGCTGAAGGTGCCCGCGATTGTCGACAGCGACGGACCAGGCGGGAAGCCTTACTCGGTGATCGAGTCGGGCGCGATCCTGATCTACCTCGCCGAAAAGACCGGCAAGTTCATCCCGCATGAGCCGGTCGCCCGATACGACACGTTGCAATGGGTCATCCTTCAGGTCGCAAATGTCGGACCCATGGCGGGGCAGCACGTGCATTTCAACAAGTTTGCCGGTCCCGGCAACGATTACAGCGCCAGTCGCTACCGCACACAGGTGCTCAACCTGTTCGACGTCTACGAGCAACGCTTATCGGCACGCCCTTACGTCGCCGGCAATGGATACACCATCGCGGATATCGCTTCATGGCCATGGCTGCGCAATTTCGAATTGCTTGCGATCGACCCAGCCAAATATCCAACAATCAAGTCGTGGGCGGACAAAATCGCATCGCGCGACGCGGTCAAGCGCGCCCTAGCACAGGTCGCCACATTGAAATCGATCCGGGACAAAGCCTCCGACGACCAGAAGGACCGTTTTTTCGGGCGTGGGAAATACGCCCGAGCGTAAGCCAGGCCCATCGAAACATTGCCACGCTGTCGTCACGATGCGACCTTAGGTTCACGTTGAATCGAAACTCGCAGAGACGACCTCGTCGCGATGCCCCCGGCATCGCGCGCACCCGTATTGAGTGCATAATGTTTCGCTTTTTGAGACGTCACTCGCACCGACCGCGGTGCCGGACAGTGCAGAGCCGCCGCCCGGCCTGATCTGACCCTCGATGTGCGGCCTGGCGAAAAAATCGGCCTGGTCGGCCGCTCGGGAGCCGGCAAGTCAACGCTGGTCAATTTGCTACTGCGGTTCTTCGATCTGGAAAGCGGGCGCATCCTGATCGACGGACAGGACATCGCCGCAGTTTCGCAGGAAAGCCTCCGCACGCAAATCTCCATGGTCACTCAGGATACATCTCTGTTGCATCGGTCGATCCGCGACAATATCCGCTACGGTCGTCCCGACGCGAGCGAGTCCGAAATCATTGCGGCAGCCCAGATGGCCCATGCGCATGAGTTCATCGTGGACCTGGAAGATTGGAAAGGACACCGCGGTTCTCGACGAGGCCACCTCTGCGCTGGACAGCGAGGTGGAGGCTGCCATTCAATCAAGCCTTGGTACGCTCATGCAGGGCCGCACGGTGATCGCCATCGCGCACCGTCTGTCCACAATCGCCCAAATGGACCGGCTGATAGTGCTCGACCGCGGCCGCATCGTCGAACAGGGCACGCATGACGAGCTGCTGGGCCACAACGGCCATTACGCCACGTTGTGGCGGCGCCAGTCAGGCGGCTTCATCGACGTCGCCGATCAGCAAGCAGCTGAATAGCTCCGTCCTCTTTTCACTTTGGTGGGCGCAGACAATAATGCCGCTCCTTTACGCGAAGGCCACACCATGATCCTTGAGATTGCACAAATAGATGTAAAACCCGGCATGGAAGCCGAATTCGAAGCGGGTGTGAAAAAGGCCGCGCCGATTTTCAAGCGCGCCAAAGGCTGCAAATTCATGACTTTGCAGCGCTCCCACGAGATGCCGCAGCGCTACCGGCTGTTCGTGCAATGGGAAACGCTGGAAAACCATACCAAGGATTTCCGGGAGTCTCCCGATTTCCACGAGTGGCGTAAGCTGGTCGGCCACTGCTTTACCGCGCCACCTAACGTTGAGCACGTCGTCGAAGTGATGCGCGGCTTTTGACCTTGACCGACTGATCGTGGCCCGGCCCATTCATTAACGCAAATTTGCTGATTGCGGTGCGGTCACCGTCTGCCGACGTCGCGAGCCGCTGTTTCACATTCGCACGTCAACGACGTTGCCTACAGTCGTATTTGCACCTGTCCCAACTGCGATCGATGAGGGCTTGGACGTCGCTCCACAACGGTTTTCGTTCCGCGCGGGCATCGAAATAGGCAGACGTCGGGTAATTGGACGACGGAACGATCCGCCAGCGCGAGACCGTGTCGGTTTCCATCACGAGGGCCGAGGAAGAATGTTGCCGCTTTCTGGCAACGTTTCTTTCCTTGGCGGTGCGCGAAACATATTTGCGCGTCTTGATCCGCGGTGAAGTTTGGCTGATGGCGGATACCTTTTGCCACGCGAGGGCTTGTTCCAATGGTTCTTTCGTCGTCGTTCCTTCAGAGAATTCAGGGGTAGGCGATGGTGTCGGTTCTGGCTTGACTGCCTCACTATCCTTTGCGCCGCCCGGCGACTCACTAAATTTGAGAGCCGTCGGACGCCAGATCAACTGCAAAGGAGTACGCACCAGAACCTCATTATCGCCGGTACCCAGCTCGGCCATGATTGTCATGGAGCCGGTGAAATCGGCAGGCGGAATTACCTGGGCGTTCGGCAGATCATCGACGGCGATGCGCCATTGGCTCTCGCCGAGGGGAGAGCCAGCGCTGAGCGTCGTGCCGGCAACGAGCCCACCGAGATTGATCGTGGCACCAGGCTGGTAGTTGGTCGCCTTGATGGCAAGAGGCAAAGCGGCGTTCATTTCTCCAATCGCGTCGGCAACAGCAAGCATCGGCGTCAAGACGTGACGCGATGTCGTTTCGAATGCGTTGTCCGACATTTGAGGAGGCTCAAGACTGGCCAACCGCGGTTGGTCGCTGACGGGAATTTCCGAGTTGTTTACGGATGACGTCCCGTTTCGGAATTGGATGAAACTGCCAGTTTCAAGTCGCCCGAGCCCTACGACAACGCAGAATGCAGTCCAGACCACAACGCCAGCGGCGATGGCGAGCACCTTCGTGCGCACGCCGCTCTGATCCTGCTCCTCTGACTGGTCGCTGGGCTGCAAAAAAGCATCCGCCATGAGTTCTTCATCCAAACGCATTTCGTACTGACTCGATGTCAAATCCACGGCGACTTGCGATGGAACCTCCGATTCCCCCAGCGACCGCTGAATCGGCGGCGCGGCGACTGCGCCACTGCGCCATCTCGGCGGTGCATAGAACTTAGGATCCTCCGGACTAAGTTCCCCGCCCTTAATGGGTGTACTCATAACACGCCTACTCCCGCACAGAACTCAACACACGGCTCACAACAACACCAAAAGGCGGGTGCAGCGGACCCCCACTGGCAAGAATGGTACCGATTGTTCTGGATTATACGGAGGTATCTGAAGCACTCTGGCCCGTTGCAACGAAAATACCTCTATATGGAGGCTCTATTGCCGAACAACCGCGCCGGTGTTTCCACAAGAATAAGGCGGCGCGCGGATTCGTCGGATGTCCATCGATGAAACAGATCAAGCAAATGGCCGTCGTCCGGCATGACGCTGGCGCGGATCGACGGGTGTGGCCAATCAGTGCCCCATATTAACCGGCCGGGATTTGCTCGAAGCAATTCGTCATGAAAAGGCCGCGCGTCCGGGTAGTCCGGAAATTCATCCGACAGTCGGTAGGCGGCGGAGAGTTTGACATGCACGTGCCCTTCCCCGACGAGTCGCAAGAGCGCTTGGAAATTTGCGTCGTTCACGCCTCGGCCAGCCGGAATGTGCAACATGTGATCGACAATGATCGGCATCTCGCGTGAGATATCGCGCAAGGTCGCAACCACCTCGCTCATCAGCCGCCAGTCGCAGAACACCTGCATGACCCAGCCGAGCTCACGCATCGTGCGTCGAAAGACTTCAAACACGTCGAGGCCGACGCCTCGCACATAGCCGGGCCTGCCAGCTTCCGAAAACAAATGAAACCGTAAACCGCGCATCCCCAGCCTGTGCCAGTCATGCAAGGCCGCTGGGGCAATTCGCGTATCGGTGATCGCGACGCCGCGCAAGCGCTGCGGAAAGCGCGCCAGCGCGTCAAGGAGAACGCGATTGTCATAGCCATGCGCATTGCCCTGCACGAGCAAGCCGCGGGCAAAGCCAAGATGATCGAGCAGCGCGATATAGGCTTCGACGGGCGCATCCGGCGGCGTGTAGCCCCGGCCCGGCGCGAAGGGGAATTTGCTCACCGGACCAAAGATATGCGCATGCGCGTCCCATGCATCCGCCGGAAGGTTTTCGCGCGGCACCTTGGGATGTGTTATCGGGCCGGCGATGCGCGGCGGTTCCCTTTGAATATCCATGCGTTCGGCTCCGATTCGACGAAACCCCGGCAGACCACGCTCCTTGAGTGTCCGAATAGTGTATATTCGGGAGCCGGATCGACAGGGCTCGCTGCCTTCGCGGGGACCGACACCTCTTTGAGGCCTGCCAGAGTCGTTGCGTCCGCTACAGTCCGGACCACCTGAGCTGAAAACTCAGCCGAGTCGGATGTTTGCTTCCTTGACCACCTGGCTCCACAAAGCCATTTGCTCCTGCACGAAGGCCCGAAATTCCTTTGGCGTTGTGGTGCGGATATCAATATTGAGCTGCTCGAAGCGGCTGATGACATTAGGATCACGCAGCGCGGCATTAAGCCCGCGATTGAGCGCCTGCACGATCTCGCCGGGCGTGCCCCGCGGCACAAAAACGCCGTTCCACTCGTAAGCTTCAAAGCCGGGCAGCGTTTCCGATACAGGAGGAATGTCAGGCAGACTGGTGAGTTTGCCCTTTCCCGTATGCGCTATGGCTTTGACCTTGCCGCCCTGAATAAGCCCCACCACGGATGAACCGTTGGCGAAAAAGAATTTCACTTGCCCTGACATCACGTCATTGAGCGCGAGGCCGCCGCCGCGATAGGGCACGTGACTGATCTTGATGCTGGTCCGGTGTCGGAACATTTCCAGTGATAGGTGCTGCAGCGTGCCGTTTCCAGACGATGCCATGTCAATGCCGTCCGGCGCTGCCTTGGCAAGCGCAATCACGTCGGCAACCGTCTTCACTGGGACGGTCGGCGTAACAACGAGAATATTTGGAACCAGTGATACGAGGGCGACCGGCTCGAAGTCGTTGTTGTAGTCGAACGGCAAGTTGGAATAGAGCGACGAATTTACCGAGAAGGCCGTCGCGTCATGCAAGACGGTGTATCCGTCAGGATCGGCCTTCGCGACCACCGCCTCGCCGATCGTGCCGCCAGCTCCACCGCGATTTTCGATGACGAATTGTTGGCCGAGCATCTCCCCGAGTTTGCCGAAGATAATGCGCGCCGTGGTGTCGGCCCCGCCGGCAGGTGGATAGGGCACCATGACGCGCACGGGCCGATTGGGCCAGACGGCTTGCGCGCCGGCCGAATGCGCAAACGGCGCAGTTCCCAATGCTGCAAGCAACAGGCGCCGCGTGAGACTAGTTTCCGCCATCCCTTCCTCCCGTTTTTCTTAAGTCCAATCTAGCACTGCGAAGTCAAGCGAAGGTATCGCCCTTTCCTCGCCCGCGGACTCGCCCCATATTCGGACCAATGGCGAAATCCCCCGACAAGCCCAGAAATTTGCGGAAAAAGGATCCCGCGCGGCCAACGCGCGCCAAGGCCGCGCGGCCGGATGAGCCGGCGACCCCGGACGAGCTTGCAGACGTGCTCAATCCCGGCATCAGCCGCGGCACAGCCGGCAGGGGTTCCGGCACGGGATTACAGCCGCCGCCTGACAATTCGTGGGATCGCCGTCGCGATTTTTCCGAGGCGCACAGGGCGCGCAAATCGACGCCCCGGGAATTCAACGACTCCCAGCAGCGCGATTACGCGGCTTCTCCGATCACGGGCCTTGATCCGCAGCTGGCGAACGAGCTAGGCCTTGGCGACGAGGAAGCAGGCCTCCCGCCCCCTCTGAAAAAAGACGATCCGAAATATCGTCTCCCCCGGGCCGATCTGCCCACGCAGCCTGGCGGTTTTGCCGGCATTGCCAGCCAGCAGTCACTTGAACGGCTATTGCGCGAAGGGCGACCTGAATTCACCACAACGCCCTGGACCCCCCATCGCCCGCCGCGCCCAGAGAAATCCGAGGGCGGCAAGAAGCTTGTCATCGCTTCGGACTTTGAGCCGAAGGGCGACCAACCGCAGGCGATCGAGGAATTGGTGGAGGGCGTCAAGCGCAATGATCGCACGCAGGTGCTTCTTGGTGTTACCGGTTCGGGCAAGACCTTCACGATGGCTAAGGTGATCGAGGCGACCCAGCGCCCCGCCCTTATTCTTGCGCCCAACAAAACGCTGGCGGCGCAGCTTTATGGCGAGTTCAAGTCCTTCTTCCCTGACAACGCCGTCGAGTATTTCGTTTCCTACTACGATTACTACCAACCCGAAGCCTATGTTCCGCGCACCGATACCTACATCGAAAAGGAATCCACCATCAACGAGCAGATCGACCGTATGCGCCACTCTGCGACGCGCGCGCTGCTCGAGCGCGACGACGTGGTGATCGTTGCCTCGGTATCCTGCATCTACGGCATCGGTTCGGTGGAAACCTATTCGGCAATGACGTTCACGCTGAAGCAGGGCGGCAAGATCGATCAGCGCCAGCTCCTCGCCGATCTGGTCGCGCTGCAATACAAGCGCACGCAAGGCGATTTCTATCGCGGCTCGTTCCGCGTGCGCGGCGACACGGTCGATATTTTCCCGGCGCACTACGAGGATCGCGCCTGGCGAATTCACCTCTTCGGCGACGAAATCGAGAAGATCGAGGAGATGGACCCCCTCACCGGTCAGAAGACCGACGAGCTCGACTTCGTGAAAATCTACGCCAATTCTCACTACGTGACGCCGCGGCCCACGTTGCTGCAGGCGATTGGCGGCATCAAGCAGGAATTGCGTCAGCGCCTGGACCAGCTCAATGCCGCGGGCCGCCTTCTGGAGGCGCAACGGCTCGAGCAACGCACGACCTTCGATCTGGAAATGATGGAGGCAACTGGCAGCTGCGCAGGCATCGAGAACTATTCGCGCTACCTCACCGGCCGCAAGCCGGGCGAGCCGCCGCCGACATTGTTCGAGTATGTACCCGACAACGCGCTCGTCTTCGTCGACGAAGGCCACGTCACGATTCCGCAGCTGGGCGGCATGTATCGCGGCGACTTCCGCCGCAAGGCAACGCTTGCCGAATACGGCTTCCGGCTGCCGTCATGCATGGACAACCGTCCGTTGCGCTTCGAGGAATGGGACGCCATGCGTCCGCAGACGCTCGCCGTTTCGGCGACACCTGGCCCTTGGGAGATTGAAGAATCGCGCGGCGTCTTTGTCGAACAGGTGATCCGACCCACCGGGCTGATCGATCCTCCCGTCGAAGTACGGCCGGCACGCACGCAGGTGGACGATCTCGTCGGCGAGGTACGGCAGGCCGCCGCCAAGGGATTCCGCTCGCTGGTCACCGTGCTGACCAAACGCATGGCCGAGGATCTGACCGAATATCTGCATGAACAAGGAATCCGCGTGCGCTACATGCACAGCGATATCGACACGCTGGAGCGCATCGAGATCATCCGGGACCTGCGGCTCGGCGCATTCGATGCGCTGGTCGGCATCAACTTGCTGCGCGAAGGCCTCGATATTCCCGAATGTGCGCTGGTTGCTATTCTCGACGCGGACAAGGAGGGATTTCTTCGCAGCGAGACCAGCCTGATCCAGACCATCGGCCGCGCTGCGCGCAACGTTGATGGCAAGGTTGTGCTTTATGCCGACACGGTCACGGGTTCAATGCAGCGTGCGATCGAGGAGACCAATCGGCGACGCGAAAAGCAGCAAACCTACAACGCGGAAAATGGGATCACACCGGAGAGCGTGCGCAAGGGCATCGCCGACATTCTCGACAGCGTGTACGAGCGCGACCACGTGCTCATTGCCACCGGGCCCGCTGGCTCCGGCGAATTCGCCGCGGCCGCCGCCATCGGTCATAATCTCGAGGCGGTGATCGCCGACCTAGAGACGCGCATGCGCGAAGCCGCGGCCGATCTTGACTTCGAGCAGGCTGCGCGGCTGCGTGACGAAATCAAGCGCCTGCGCGCGACCGAACTGGCGGTGTTGGATAATCCAGCGGCGCGCGACGTGATGGTGGCGCAGACGAAGGGCTTGAGCCGGCCGCACAAGCCGCACCTCGACGAAATGGGCATTGCTTTGTCCCACGAGGTGAAGCCATCGCGACCGGATTCTCCGCGCTCGAAGCTTGGAAGGCCGGGAATGCGCGGCGGCTTCCGCAGCAACAAGCGTCGTTAAAGTCCGACGGCATGAAGTCGCGCTGCCGCGGCGAAGGCCGGGTTGCGCCTATAGAAGTGTCGACGATGATGCCGCCGCGCGAACGCATACGCGGATGGATGATCATCCCATGGTAATGATAGACGTAGCCGTCCCAGGCATGATGACGCGTCAGACGGATTCGCCTTCGCCTTCCAGGACGGCATACTGCACCATGTCCGAGACGCGCTGCCAGCCGGAGCCGTTGAAGCCAGCGACCACGTTGATGCGCACGATCTGAACCAGACTGTCCTTGAGCTTCATCGTGTCCACAGTCTCGTTGCGCACATAGGCAACCGCGGCAATGCCACATGCTCGGGCATCGCGCGCACTAATATTGACTGTGCGTATCGCCTGCTCGGGTTTGGCGCCGGAGCTCCGGAGCTTCACGAATTGTTGCGCCTGTTGCGACGTGTTGCAAATGATGCCGACGCCAACCGCGGCATCGCCGTTTGCAGGCGGTTGGGTCTGGTCGTTCGCCTGGGCAATGCCGCAAGCAAATGCAGCCGCCAAGGCGGCTGTCAAAAAGGCACGCATGATTGTTGCCTCCAGGACTGGTTCCGCAATTGTTGAGGGATTAACGTTGCCGCGCGCGCGAGAGTTCGCGCTCGCCACGCAATTGTGAAGGACTGTTGTTAAAAGCATTGCGAAGGCGGATGTTTTCAGGCAGATAGCCGGCCGCCTCCTCCATTCGCCAATTTCTGATGTCCGGAATGCCTCTATGAAGTCTGTAATGTTTGGTGTCGGACTCTCCACCTCACGCCTGGTCCCGATCGTTGCCTGCGCATTCATGCTCGCGGGTTGCGAAACTGACGGCATTGGTCCGACGGCTGCCGACGGCCCTCGCGCGACCGTTTCGTCGAGCCGACCGGACGCCGATACCACAACAGCCCATGTCTCACGCCCAGGGGAACCTGCTCAGGACGCGGAGCCGATGACGCGCACGCGGGCGGCGCGGGAATGCTGGATGCGTACCGAAAAGAGCAGCGCTCGCGACAACCTCGATAAGCGCGCCGAACTCGTAAACAAATGCATTGATGAAAAGATGAGGACGACGGGGGCGGCGCCGCCTAAGACCTGAGGCCAGTTCCCGGACCCGGCGCCATCCTCTTGCGCCAATCGATACGCTGGCTAGCATTCGCCATCGCTCCACGTCAGGGAGGTGATTATGGCAAAAGGTCAGATGCGTTCGACAAAGGAAAAGAAGAAACCCAAGGCCGACAAGGAACGGCCCAAGCAGCTCTCAGCCTACAAGCTGGCCCAGATGCAGGGTTCTTCCAGCAGCCCATACAATCCTCCGCCCGGCAAGAAGCCCTGAATATTAACGTCGTCCTGTCGTCCCTACCTTCGAGTCTTGCGGCAGCTCCTTGGCCTGTTTGGCCATTTCCAGGCAGGTCAGCAATTCGACGTAGCTCGGTGCCCGATCAAGCGCGGCAAACCCCGCGCACTGGCTGCGCTGCGCAGCGCTGTATTGTTGATGCGCGGGTCGATCCCTTCAACGAGCAGGGCAAACCACGCTCAAGCAATCGATTCCTTGGCGACTGTTTCGCGGTCACCTTGCAAAATACCTATTCGGTCACCGAAACGCTCGGCCCGCCGGCTATGGGGCCGACCGACATGCCATTGGTGACATTGCCTTCGGCCTCTGCGCCAACATCCGGCCAGGTGTTCGGCAACAAACGGTCGGTCAAGTTCAACATCCTTCCGACCGGGACAACGCTCGGCGCGGGAGCGACGAGCGTCAGCAACGACTCGATCACGATACGTTCAGCGCCGAGCAGAAGCTCTATGGTCCCCTCCAGGTTACCACCGCAGTGACCGATTTCGGCCAAACTACCAGCAGCAAGAGCATCAGCGCCGGGTTTAAGGTGCACTGGTAGGGGAAACGGCGAGGAAGCCGCCGAAAAGACGTGAATAAGTCGGTGGCCGCCGTTTGCTGCCGGCAGGGTTCCTTGCTCTGCCCCACGGCCGCCCAAGTCGCATGCGGCAATCCGTCTGCAACTGGGGACCCCGCGCAAAATGCTTTGCGCCTTGTAGGAGTTGACCATGACGGCCATCAAACCCGAGCGGCTCGGTGCAGTACCGGAAAAACCCGGTCCGGAAATATATGCACCGAACCGGAAATCACCCGAACGCACAAACGAGATCGATCAGGACGCGGCAGCGGCTTTTGAGGGTGAGATCCGCGAATTCGTCCGCCGCGACGTGGCGTTTTTGCGTCGCCAGCGTCCGGATGGAGACGGGCCATCCGAGCCCGCGGCGGAAAATCTGAACGGGTTGATCCGTCGTGTTTCCGGCGCCTCGGTGGACGAGATCGATCGGGTCATTCTCGAACTCCAAGGGGTGAGGGAAATGTTGCGCAGCGAAGGCGAGCGGGTGGGACGCGAGATCGCCGGCTATGCGAGTCTGAGCCACGCGGCGATGACCGCCATGAAAGTCATCGGCGACAGCCTCATGAACTGGAAAAATCCGCCGAACAAATCCGACGACTAACGGCTGATAGAGGTCGCGCGTCAAGAAAGCCATCGCCGCCAGCTGGCGATGGCTTTCTTGCTTTAGGACGTAATTTGATCGACCACCGTCCGGGTAGAAGGTTCGACCAGAAGCACTTTATTGTTTGCTTTCACATACCGCAGTTTGCCTAACCCTTCAATGCTGCGAACGCTTTCCGGCAGCGGACGCAAGCCGTTCAGTGCCTGGTCGGTGGACAGTTCGCTCGCCGGCTTGAGCGCGTCGGCCCCAGCCACGGGCTGGGATTGATCCGCCATCACCGCATCGTAGACCTGCTTTCGCTGCTGATCCGTCAACGGTAAGGGCCAAGCCATGATCGGTACTCGATCGAGTATGTCATTGCGTTTTGAGAATTTCGCCGGGATGGTCTCACCGAACGATGCGATCGGTCCG
>DASXST010000152.1:0-23662 GCA_036505835.1 Pseudolabrys sp.
ATCGAACAGGACCGCGAGATCGCGAAGAAATCGGGCCGGAGACCGGTGTCAATCAAGAGTATCCGCCGCGTCGGCGCGAAGAGCAAATAACCTAGGTAGCGGCAATTAAACCGCCCGAGCCACGCGCACTGATGAGGCGGTGCATTCGATAGCGCCCATCGCGCCCGCACTGTCGCAAGCGACCTGTAACAAGTCGAGCTTGCCAATCAGATCAGCAAAGATGATTGCGCCATCGCGAGGCATCAATAACATTCGTGCGTGGAAAATGGACGCCGCCCAGCGAATGTCACAATTCATTGAAGGAATAGCGGCCCCGACCTTCGGGGACAATGGGGACGGGGATGAGATCGGGGCCGCGCTCTCTTGGGGACGAGAGCGGCCCCGATTTTTTACATCCCACTCATTATTCGCACAAATTAACAATTGTTCACTATCCTGCGATTTAGCCGTGAACGTGGAAACTAAATTCCAATCCACCGCTGCTTTTTAGAATCTTCCGTACACCCTGGGCGCAAGCTAGAAAGTCCCGTCCAACGCGCTTTCGGATTTTTGATTTTCAGCCACGCCTTTGATGGCCTCGACTTATACGGCGCGTCGGCCTAATGGCTTTGCGGTTTCCGCGTCAGACTTTGGCCCAGCTCGCGGAAATCTTCTTCGGTCATTCCAAGTTCTGCGATGACATCTTTTGCTGCTTCCTGCACCTTTTCGGGAAAAAAGGCCGCCATCATTCGGAAGATGCGTACTGGATCTTTTTTTAATTCTTCGAGAGCCTTTGACAGCGCCTTCGAACCACCCTCATCGTAGGCGCGCTTAAGTTTGTTTATTTCGGCCCAATCGCTATCCGTCAGCTATGAGGTATCAACGATACCGAGGTCATCCGTTTTATTTGTCATGCCCTCGTGGCTTTCTTTCGTTCGGTTTTAGGTTTGCCGTTTATTGCTTCGCGTGCCAAACGCTCGGCGCGCAGCTTGGCGGTTAAATTACGAGTCGCGTCTTGCTTGGCGCGATACTCCTGAAGCGCTTTCGTACCATCCTGCCGCTGGCGAAAGAGATGTTCGGCGCGATCTGTTTGTTCTGCTAAGGACATAGCGACTGCTGCCTTTCCTTTGAGCTGTCGGCGATGAGCGGATGAGACATTCCGCAACGCGAATTACGCACGCGAGGCCTACAGGCGGATATAAGCGAATTTATCTGAATTGCGAGAACAGGAACGGAGCAACTCTGAAAACGTTACTTTCAGGACCGCGCCCTCGCGGGGACATGGCACCCCTCGATAAGCGCGGCTGTTAGGGCTGGGCGGTGCATCGCCTAGCCCTTTCCTTATAGGATAGAAAAATATTACACACCATGCGCGGGCAAAATGCGGGCACCGGTACATCTTCGCGCTCATCTTTTGGCAGATTTTTTCTTGCCTAAAATCCTATCAATGAGTGAATCTATGCGCATGAGGTTTTCACCGAGAACGTCAGATATTCTTTTCGTTTCGACCTCAACTACCAGCATGCGGTCGTGCAGATGATCGAGCTTTTCGTCTTGGCTCATCTGGATCCATAGTTTCTTGGCCATGTGGCAAGTCTCCCGGTTAAGTACAGCTCTACCACTGATGGGTTTTCTTGCCCTAGGGAAGCCCGCCGGTGCGTTTTGCGCCCCAAGCGGTGTGCGACGACTGCAGTTGACCTACCTCGTACACAGCCTAGCGAGTGCTCCAAATGCCGACAAAAACTCCGCACGGAGCTGGTCGTTTTCCGCGATCTCCGGAACCCTATTGATCAACGCGACATATTCGGGACCGAGGATTTTTTCCAGTGTGTCAATTTTCTGGGACAATTCATCGATCATTTTCCTGTCGTTCTTCTCGTAGGCCTGCCCGACCTGCTCGCCGAGTTTCATTATTTCGCAATAGCTTTGGGTTTTGATTTTGTCGCCGCTGATGATTGTCACGACCTTCTGTGCGTCACCTACCCTCAGGTTTTGAGCATGTGCGTACATCGGCACGGCAGCGGCCAGCAAAATAGCAACGATGAACTGTCGGTTCATTAGAACGTCCCATCAACCGCTCGCTTGGCTGCCGGCGCCTTCGGGGTTCTTGATTTTCAGCCACGCCTTTGATGGCCCCGACTTATACGGCGCGTCGAGCTTCTTTGAGACAATGCCCTCCAGGCCAAGCTTGCAGATGGCCTTGAACATTTCGACGCCATCGCCTTCGGTATGTTCGACGTATTGAATGCCGCGACGGGTACGCTAAAGCACTTTGCGCAGAATAGCTTTGCGCTCGGCAAACGGCAGGGAGGTCCGGCGTTGCCCTGCGGTCGCAATTGCGCTAACCCCTCAATGTCACGTGCTGCGGGCAAGAAGGATTCTGGAATGCCGAACGGTCCAAACGTGAATTTCGTAGTGCTAATCGGCGCTTTCGCGGTCATTGTTCTCACAGCGGTGGCTGCAGTTACATTGGTCCCCAAAATGACCCTGATATGATTTGCCTCAGGCATCTAGGGCGGCCGCTTCTCGGCAGCGTATGTCGAACGATTGTAAATGCCCTCGGATGAATGAAAACGGCAGGCGCATTCATGGGCCGACCGCGTGGGTTATGGACACGCCACAACATGCCGGCGGATATAGCGCGGGCGACCAAAAAGAAGAAGGGCTGCCAACGCGGGGACGGCAAGAAACACGCGCCCAATAATGGGAAGCGTTGACGCCATAACGCGCTGTTCATTCGGCAAATCGCCGGGAGGCAGAAGAACTCCAATGCGGTCAAACTCTTAGTCCATAAGCGGGATATCTGATTCCTTATAACACGTTGTTATAAAAGGAGAATTTCAATTAAAACAAGGAGATGAGAGGCGAGGAATCACGTCAGGTTGTGGCGGTGGCGATATCGTCTATGAGGTAAAGCGAGTGATTTGCGTGCGGAGTCATATGGGCACAGGCGCAAAGAGGATGACAAATCATGCCCACAGAGAGAACTCAAAGTGACTGACAAACTGTCTGATCGAATCGCGTACCCGCCACGCGCTTTCCGCGCCGAGCGGGCAGCCGCATATCTTGCAATGGGAAAATCGAAATTCCTGGAGCTTGTCGAAGAGGGCCGGCTTCCGCCGCCAGTCCGTATCGACGGCGTTACGACATGGGATCGTTTAGAGCTTGACGCCGCCTATGAGCGGATGAAAAACGAAGAGACCGAAGCCCGTCGCAACCCAATTGAAGAACACTATGGGATCGGCGCCGAACGATAAGCTGAAATACGTCACCAGCTTCAAGGATCGGCATGGCCGATGGCGGTTTTATTTCCGGTATCATCATCAGAAGTTCAAGCTTCCGGGAAAACCGGGCGACGCTGCCTTTCATGAAACCTATGCGCGTTATCTCAATGCCATTCAAGATGGTTCGCTGGGCGAAATAACGTCACCTTCATCAATGGCACTATTGGATGGGTAATCGAAAAATATCTCGCCCATGACCACGGGCTATTGAAGCATTCGGAAAGTACGCAAAAGAACTATCGGTTTTTCTGCGACATCATCAAGCGAGAGATCGGCCAATTTAAAATTGCGGACCTGACACCTGTTGGCGTGCGTGCGATGCGTGACAGCATCAATGTGAAGCACAAGACATCGGTAGCTGATCTATGCGTGACCATCGTAAGCGCTCTTTGGCAATTTGCGATTGAACATCAACGTCTGCCGCTTGGCCACAACCCGGCTAGGGGCATCTATAAAGTGCACAAAAAGAAAAGGATAACCAAGCGCTGGTCGCAGGAGGTCATCGGCAAATTTGATGCTGTTGCAACGCCGCCACTGCGGCTCGCACTTTACCTCTTGCTATACACCGGACAGAGGGAGTGCGACGTCATAACGATGCAATGGGAACATATTCGCGACGGCATGATTCGCGTCAAACAGCGCAAGACCAGCGAGGTCGTATGGATTGCGATTGACCCAGCCCTGCGGCCCGTACTCGATCAGACGCCCCGCATCAACGAATACATTCTCAATTCGGATCGCGGTAGGCCGTTTGCGAGTAGCAATGCATTGTCCAAAGCAGTCGGGCGAACGCTGAAAGAAATTGGAGTTAAGGACCACAGCGGCCACGGCTTGCGCGTGTCTGCGGCCTGTGCGCTTAAGGAAGCCGGGTGTAGCGATGACCTGGTTGCAGCGATTACAGGACACACCAACATGAAAACGCTGCGCATCTACCTTAAGGAAGTGGACCGCCAACTGATGGCGCGAGAAGCGGGCGCAAAGCGTGTCGCGGCGAGGGGCAGATAATGGGGCGGCTTAATTGCAAAAAGTGCCAAACCCCTGAACACACAGGGGCCAAACCGGGCCAAACCGTATTGAAAACAAAAGTAAACTTGTTAAAGACGTCTTAACGGACTGAGGCCATCCTGCCAGGCATGGTCACCCATCGCCGCCGCCGAACCATCTTGACCGTTCTCGGTCTCTACATTTTTGCGGCATTGTTCATTGGCTATTTCGCCGCGAACGCGTTTACCGGAAATCATGGGCTACGGGCGCAGCAGGATCTCGAGCAGCAGCTTGTGGCAATGAAATCCGAGCTGGCAGAGCTCCAGGCCGAGCGGGCGCATTGGGAACGGCGGGTCTCACTTTTGCGCGCCGACCGCATTGACCCCGATATGTTGGACGAACGGGTCCGCGCTCTGATCGGATATGTCGACCGGCGCGACCTGACTCTCCTGCTGGATCCTCGGTAGCAACCGCAGGCAAGCAGCCGCGTTACCCCGCGGGCGTTGAAATTTTCGGCCAATTTCAAGCCGTTTTGCGCAATCCTTCGCGACAGTCCCACGCTTTCGCCGCCGCAGAATTTAAGCTATTGGGGTTTGGGAAAGCCTACCGACGCCCGTCACAATAGCCGGACGCTTTCGAAGGGAGTGCGAATGGCGGTCGCCCAAAAAACTCCGACCCGGGAACCCAAGGTCGTCGTCGCTGAGTTCAGCAAGGAGGAAGAGCTCTCCGCTTACCGCACCATGCTGACCATCCGCCGCTTCGAGGAGAAGGCGGGGCAAATGTACGGCATGGGTCTCATCGGCGGATTTTGCCATCTTTATATCGGCCAGGAGGCCGTCGTCGTCGGCATGCAGATGACGCTGAAGCCCGGTGACCAGGTCATTACCGGCTATCGGGAGCACGGCCACATGATTGCAACGGGCATGGACCTGAAGGGGATCATGGCCGAGCTGACCGGTCGCGCACATGGCTATTCCAAAGGCAAAGGCGGCTCGATGCATATGTTCAGCGTCGAGAAAGGGTTTTATGGGGGACACGGCATAGTTGGCGCGCAGGTGCCGCTGGGGACAGGTCTTGGCTTCGCCGATCGCTATCGCGGTACCGACAATCTGTCGGTTACCTATTTCGGTGATGGCGCGGCCAACCAGGGTCAGGTCTACGAAAGCTTCAACATGGCCTCGCTGTGGAAGCTGCCCGTCATCTACGTGATCGAAAACAATCGCTACGCCATGGGGACGGCGATCACGCGATCACATGCGGAAGTGAACCTGTCTCGTCGTGGCGTGTCCTTCAACATTCCGGGCGATCAGCTAGACGGCATGGATGTGCGCACCGTGAAAGCCGCTGGCGGAAAGGCCGCTGAATGGTGCCGTTCCGGCAAAGGCCCCTATATTCTCGAAATGCTCACCTATCGATACCGCGGGCATTCGATGTCAGATCCGGCCAAATATCGCACGCGTGAGGAAGTGGACGAGATCCGCACGCATCATGATCCGATCGACATGGCGCGGCAGCGCATCCTTGAAAAGAAATTCGCCAATGAGGAGGCGCTAAAGAAAGTCGATGCCGAGATACGCGACCAGGTCAATCAAGCTGCCGAGTTCGCCACGCAAGATCCCGAGCCGGACCCCTCAGAACTTTATACCGATGTTTATCGCTAAGTTCGTGTTGTCCTCAAAGCCATAAAGCCCATGCCGACCGAAGTGCTCATGCCCGCGTTGTCGCCCACGATGGAGAAGGGCAACCTTGCCAAATGGCTCAAGAAAGAGGGCGACAAGATCAAATCTGGCGACGTGATCGCGGAGATCGAAACCGACAAGGCGACGATGGAAGTCGAAGCGGCGGACGAAGGCACCCTCGGCAAAATCCTGGTGCCCGAAGGCACTGCCGATGTTGCGGTCAATACGCCGATCGCGGTGATCCTCGGCGAAGGCGAGGACAAGGCGGCAATCAAAGCGACAAAGCCCTCGCAACAGCAAAAAGCGGCCGAGTCCGCGCCGCCGGCGCAAGCCCCGAAACAGGAGGCAAAGGTACAGGACACGCCGGCGCCAAAACCGTCCAAAGGTCCGGAGGCGCCGGTCCAGCACATCGCCAGCGATCCCGACATTCCGGAAGGCACCGAAATGGTGACCATCACAATGCGCGAGGCTTTGCGTGACGCCATGGCCGAGGAAATGCGGCGCGACAAGGATGTCTTCGTGATGGGCGAAGAGGTCGCCGAATATCAGGGCGCATACAAAGTCACGCAGGGTCTCTTGCAGGAGTTCGGCGCCAACCGAGTGATCGATACTCCCATTACAGAGCATGGCTTCGCCGGCCTTGGCATCGGCGCCGGGCTTGCCGGCCTGAAGCCGATTGTCGAGTTCATGACTTTCAATTTTGCCATGCAGGCAATTGATCAACTCATCAACTCCGCGGCCAAAACGCTCTACATGTCCGGCGGGCAGATGGGGTGTCAGATTGTTTTCCGCGGTCCGAACGGTGCTGCAGCGCGCGTCGCCGCGCAGCACAGCCAGGACTATTCGGCCTGGTATTCGCACATTCCCGGCTTGAAAGTGATTGCACCCTCGACCGCCGCCGATGCCAAGGGCTTGTTGAAAGCAGCGATACGCGATCCCAATCCGGTGATCTTCCTCGAAAATGAAATCTTGTACGGACATTCGTCGCCGGTCCCGAGACTCGACGATTTCGTGTTGCCGATCGGAAAAGCAAAAATGGTGCGGCCGGGCAACGATGTGACCATTGTGTCTTGGGCCATGGGGATGACGTACGCGCTCAAAGCGGCCGAAGAACTGGCGAGCGACGGCATCGACGCCGAGGTGATCGACCTACGCACCATAAGGCCGATGGACACCGAAACGATTATTGCTTCCGTGCAAAAAACTGGTCGGGCTGTAACGGTTGAGGAAGGCTGGCAACAATCGGGCGTGGGTGCGGAGATTGCTGCGCGCATCATGGAGCGCGCCTTCGATTATCTCGACGCGCCGGTCGCGCGTGTGGCAGGAAAAGACGTGCCTATGCCTTACGCCGCCAATCTCGAGAAGCTGGCGCTGCCTTCGGTCGCCGAGGTGGTCGAGGCCGCCAAGGCCGTTTGCTACCGGTAGGTCGGGATGCCCACCAACATCCTCATGCCGGCGCTGTCGCCCACAATGGAAAAGGGCAATGTTGCGCGCTGGCTCAAAAAAGAGGGTGACAAGATCAAGTCGGGCGACGTCATTGCCGAAATCGAAACCGACAAGGCGACTATGGAGTACGAGGCCATCGAGGACGGCACGCTGGCCAAGATCGTCGTGCCGGAGGGCACACAGGACGTCGCGGTAAATTCCGTAATTGCCGTTCTGGCCGGCGAAGGCGAAGATGTGAAAGCGGCCGCGAGCGCGGCAAAGGGCGCGCCTCCCCAAAAGGCTACCGAGAAAAAGGCCGAGACTGTTGCCGCTGCGCCCCCAAGCGCGGCGCCGCGCCCCCAGAAGCCGTCGCCGCCGACGGTTGAGGCGGTACCCGCCACGCGTGGAAACCGGATCTTTTCCTCGCCGCTCGCGCGTCGATTGGCGAAAGAGGCGAATATCGACCTCAACCCGGTACAGGGCTCGGGTCCGCACGGGCGCATCATTGCACGCGATATCGAGCGGGCGAAATCCGGCAAGGGTTTGCGCGCACCGAGCATCGCGCCGGCGCTCGGAGCCGCGATTGCTCCCGCAATGTCCGATGCGCAGGTCCGCGCGCTCTTTGAGGACGGTTCATACGAGCTGATTCCGCATGACAACATGCGCCGGACCATTGCGCAGCGGCTCACTGCCTCGGTGCAGACCATCCCGCATTTCTACGAAACGATGGATTGCGACATCGGTCGCCTGACAGCTGCGCGCGAGGAAATCAATGCCGCCGCGCCAAAGGGCAAGGACGGCAAGCCGGCCTACAAGCTTTCGGTCAATGACTTCGTTATCAAGGCGCTTGCGGTCGCACTCCAGCGCGTTCCCGACGCCAATGTAAGCTGGACCGAGTCCGGATTGCTGAAGCACAAGCATTCCGACATCGGGGTTGCCGTCGCGTTGCCGGGAGGGCTGATCACCCCGATCGTGCGCCACGCCGAAACCAAATCGCTGTCGGCGATTTCCAACGAGATGCGCGATCTGGCGGCGCGCGCAAGAGAACGCAAACTCAAGCCGCACGAATATCAGGGCGGCACCTCGTCTGTGTCAAACCTCGGAATGTACGGCATCAAGGATTTCACGGCGGTGATCAATCCGCCGCAATCGACAATTTTGGCCATTGGAGCAGGGGAAGAGCGCGCGGTCGTGCGCAACGGCCAGCTTGCCGCCGCGACTATCATGAGCGTGACGCTCTCCTGCGATCATCGCGCGATCGATGGTGCGCTTGGCGCCGAGCTCATTCGCGAGTTCAAGACCTTGATCGAGAACCCAGTAATGATGGTCGTCTAGTTGTACGGGTGCTGTGTGGCGGATAGTTCCTTCGACGTCCTGATTATCGGCTCCGGTCCCGGCGGGTATGTGACTGCAATCCGGGCAAGCCAGCTCGGCTTCAAGACAGCGATTGTCGAGCGCGACTACCTTGGCGGCATTTGTCTCAATTGGGGCTGCATCCCGACCAAGGCCCTGCTTCGCTCTGCGGAGATCTTCCACTATTTCCAGCACGCAAAAGATTATGGCCTGAAGGCCAACAATATCGGCTACGACGCCAAAGGCGTGGTGGCGCGCTCACGCGCGGTGTCCAAACGCCTCAATGATGGCGTCGGATTCCTGATGAAGAAGAACAAGGTCTCGGTGATCTGGGGCGAGGCGTCGATCGACGCGCCAGGCAAGGTCACGGTCAAGGCCTCGAAGAGCGATGCGCCAAAGGGCGCATTGGGGGCCGGCAGCTATCGGGCCAAGCACATCATCATTGCCACGGGAGCGCGGCCGCGCGTGCTGCCGGGCATCGAGCCTGACAAGAAGCTTGTGTGGACCTATTTCGAGGCCATGGTGCCGGATCGGGTGCCCAAGTCACTGCTGGTGATCGGCTCCGGCGCGATCGGCATCGAATTCGCTTCGTTCTATCGCACGCTCGGATCTGAGGTCACGGTGGTCGAAGTGCTGCCGCAAATTCTGCCGGTCGAGGATCACGATATCCAGGTCTTTGCGCGCAAGAGCTTCGAGAAGCAGGGAATTAAAATTCACACGAACGCGAAGATCACAAAGCTGGACAAGAAAAGCGACAGTGTCGCTGCGACGATGGAGGAGGGCGAAAAAACGCAAACCATCACCGTTGAACGCGCGATCTCCGCGGTCGGCGTGATAGGCAATATCGAGAATCTCGGGCTTGAAAAACTCGGCGTGAAGACCGACCGCGGCACCATCGTCGTCGACGAGTACAACAAGACAAACGTGCCTGGCATCCACGCCATCGGGGACGTCTCGGGACCCCCGATGCTGGCGCACAAGGCCGAGCACGAAGGCGTCGTTTGCGTCGAAGCCATCAAAGGGCTGCACTCGCATCCGATGAACAAATTGATGATTCCGGGCTGCACCTATTGCTCTCCGCAAATCGCCTCGGTCGGCCTGACCGAGCAGGCTGCCAAGGAGAAGAAGCTCGACATTCGCGTCGGCCGCTTTCCTTTCATCGGCAACGGCAAGGCGATTGCGCTGGGTGAAGATCAGGGACTGGTGAAGGTTATCTTCGACAAGAAAACCGGCCAGCTGCTTGGCGCCCACATGGTCGGCGCCGAAGTGACCGAATTGATCCAGGGCTATGTGGTTGCGATGAACCTCGAGACCACCGAGGAAGAGCTGATGCATACGGTATTCCCGCATCCGACCTTGTCTGAAATGATGAAGGAAGCGGTTCTCGACGCGTATGGCCGTGTGCTGAACATCTAGGTCGGGTCAGGCAACCTACCTGACATATTTGCGCCAGATCGCGCCGGCGACATTCGAATAATTGTCAGTCCAGATCCGCACAGCCGGATTTGGCTCAGTCAGTGTCCAGGATTCGCTGTTTGCCAATTCTCCGATATCGTCGGCATTTTCCGCCGAAATCGCGACATCGGAGGAGAAGACATACTCTCCATCATCGGAATCTTCGTTTTGTCTGTCCCAGGTCCACGTCTTGAGCTTGTTGGCGGCAGCAATTCCTACAACCACGCTGCGCAGTTCCAGATGCCGATTTGATATGTGCATCATCACGACGCCGTGCGGTGCCAGTTTGGATCGATAAATTGCCATCGCTTCGGCTGTGGCCAGATGCACCGGGATCGCGTCGGACGAATAAGCATCCATAATGATGAGATCGTAACTTTTGTCAGGCTCCGCCGCGAAGGTCAGGCGCGCATCGCCGAGCACGATCGGCACGTTCGGCGCACACGACGACAGGAACGAGAAGCGGTTCGGATCGCGCGCGATTGTAATGACGGTCGGGTCGATCTCGAAAAACCGCCAGTTTTCTCTCGCTTCGATATGACACGACAATGTTCCGCACCCGAGCCCGATCACAGCGACACTGAGTGGGGCGCCCTTGCGGGCGCGCAATGCTTCGATCACCTGCTTTATCGGCGACTTATCGTGATAGTAGGTAATTGGCGTTGGCCGACCGGTGACCGGCTCACCATCCTCCGTTTCGAGCATCTGCGCGCCGTGAATCGTTGACCCGTGCTTCAGAATGCGGAAACGTCCATCCTCGCTTTCATAGACCTTGTGAACGCCGAAGAAACTGCGCAGCGTTTCGCGATGTGCTTCGTTTGTCGGATAGAGCCAGATCACGCACAGGGCGAGTCCGACCGTGAATGCCGATTTTGGCGGGTCGCGCCACAATACGACTGAAATCGCCACCAGGGCGATGATCGAGTATTTGAGTAGACCCGGATCTTCGGCGAAGCCAACGTCCGAAAACAAAAACGCCATGGCGACCACAATCGCCGCCGGCCAAAAGACAACATTGAATTGCGGCCAGTACGAGGGAGCCATCCACCAGAGCCAGCGGTCGAGCGGTCTCCAGATTTCCTGGTCGAATGGCCGGCACAAGATGGCGAGCACGGCGAGGATCGGATACTCCGCCACCCACGAAAAAGCGTACGGCGCGACCAATCCGGCAAAGAGTCCACCGAGCATGCCGCCAAATGCCAGCGAAACGTAGAAGGTGGTCAGATGCTCGGGGCCCGGGCGCGTCCGTGCGAGCTCGCCGTGACAAGCCATGGCGATGACGAAGAAAGCGACAAGGTGAGCGATGAGACTGTCCAGCAGCGGGATCCAGCCCGCATAAAAAAACAGAAGCACGATTCCCGCGATGGCGATCGGTTGCATCAGCAGCATCTTTTTGTGCGAAATTAGCGATCGGCGCTGGAACACAAGCACCCAGGTCAGCAGATACAAGGACAGCGGAATGACCCAGAGCAAAGGGGCTGCTGCGATGTCGGTTGAGATATAGGCGGTAACTGCCACAAGGAGTCCCGACGGCACCGCCGATATAAAAATCCAGCGGCCGATTGTAAGCCAACCTGGTTTGGAAGTTGTTTTGGCCTTCGGTTGTGGCGATCTTGCGCGAACGGGCGCGCGCAGCATCAGAGCTCCACAGGCAGCGATCAGCACAAATAGCACAAGAAAGCCGGCGCTCCACAGGTGGGTCTGCAAGCGCAATGTAAAAACTGGCTCGAACACGAGCGGGTAAGTCAGCAGCGCGAGGAAGCTTCCGATGTTCGAGGCGGCGTAAAGAAAGTAGGGATCATGCGCGTCCCTGTGGGAGGTGCGCGCAAACCATGCTTGCAAGAGCGGATTGTTGGCGGCGAGCGCGAAAAACGGCAGGCCGATTGAAACCTCGAACAACCCCAGCAACCAGAACGGCGCGGCGGCGTTGTTCGGCGGATTGCCCCACCTCTCGGCAATGGCAAGGGGAAGTGCCAGAATCGATGCGCCCAACACACCGAGATGAATGACAACGAGTGCGTACCGCTGCCGCAAGCGCGTCAAAAAATGTGCGTATGCATAGCCGGCAAGGAGCATGGTCTGGAAGAAAACCATTGCCACCGACCAAACCGATGGTGAGCCGCCTAATCTCGGCAACACCATGCGGGTGAACATCGGCTGCACGCTGAACAATAGCAGCGCGCTCAGAAACACCGCGGCGATATAGACGGCGAGGAGAGGCCAATGGCTATGCTCATGGGCGTTCGCTCTCGAACGTCGTCGTGGCTGTCGTGTCATCGTTGTGTTGGAAACCGGCGCACAAGCCGGTGCAAGTCCGCTCGCTTTTCGCTGCCGGTTGTATAGATTTTGGCTCGCTGCTGCATCTTAATTCGGGGAGGGGATATGAGCGTCATCGCGTGGATCGTCATCGGATTGCTTCCGGGATGGCTCGCCACCCGCATTATGTGTGGTCGGGATGCGCAATCTTGCGGTGGGTCTCGTGGGCGCGATCGTCAGCGGGTTCCTGTTCGAGAAGCTGAAGCTCGAGGTTGTACCGGATTTCTGGGGCAATCTGATCACCGCAACCGTTGGAGCGGTCGTATTCCTGCTCATCTGGCGGGCGATCCGGGGCGCCTGACCCGCCTTGCGAGGATGAGGCAGCAGCCGTAAGTAGGTGCCATGCCGGTTGTCCTTGACCTTGTGAAAAACCCGCGTCCACGGCACCCCGAAAAGGCACACAAGCCGGATTCTGCGGTTCTGCCCAAGCCTGCCTGGATTCGCGTCAAGGCGCCGGCATCGCCGGGCTATTTCGCGACACAAAAAATCATGCGCGACAACGGCCTGCACACCGTGTGCGAGGAGGCCGGCTGTCCCAACATCGGTGAGTGCTGGGAGAAGAGACACGCAACCTTCATGATCATGGGGGACACTTGCACGCGCGCGTGTGCGTTCTGCAACGTCAAGACCGGGCTTCCTGTTGCGCTCGACCCGGGTGAGCCGGCTCGCGTGGCCGATGCGACGGCCAAATTGGGCCTGGCGCATATTGTCGTTACCTCGGTCGATCGGGATGATCTGGCAGATGGGGGCGCGCAGCATTTCGCCGAAACCGTTCGCGCCATCCGCGTGCGCTGTCCGCAGACGACCATCGAGGTTCTCACACCGGACTTCCTGCGCAAGGACGGAGCGCTTGAGCTCGTGGTCGCAGCAAGGCCTGACGTATTCAATCACAACCTCGAAACGGTGCCCTCGCTTTATCTCACGGTGCGGCCCGGTGCACGATATTTCCACTCCCTGCGGCTTCTGCAGCAGGTGAAGGAGCTTGATCCGGCGATGTTCACCAAGTCGGGCATTATGGTCGGATTTGGCGAGGAGCGAAACGAAGTGCTGCAGGTGATGGATGATCTGCGCTCGGCCAATGTCGATTTTCTGACCATCGGGCAGTATCTCCAGCCCACACGCAAGCACCACGATGTCAGACGCTTCGTGCCGCCTGACGAGTTCAAGGCGCTCGAGAGCATTGCTTACAGCAAAGGTTTTCTGATGGTGGCGGCCTCGCCCCTCACGCGCTCGTCGCGTCACGCGGGCGAAGATTTCGCGCGGCTGAAAGCCGCGCGCGCCGCTAAATAATCCTCAATGCCGCAATTCTCGACGAGGCGTTGCGTCCCGCACGCCGCCACCGATATGTTCGACCTGGTCGCGGATGTCGAAAAATATCCGCAATTTGTGCCTCTCTGCAGCGCGCTGAAGGTGAAGAGCCGAACCGAGAAAGACGGTGTCACTGTCCTGGTCGCTGACATGACGGTGGCCTACAAGATTATTCGCGAAACCTTCACCAGCCGTGTCACGCTGGATCGGCCAGGCCTGCGGATTTTTGTCGAATATCTCAGCGGACCGTTCAAGCGCATGCAGAACCGCTGGCGATTTGTGCCGGTGGGGGAGGACGCCTGCGAGATTGAATTTTTCATCGACTATGAATTTCGCAGCCGCGCGCTCGCCGCGGTCATGGGAGCGGTGTTCGACGCAGCCTTCCGGAAATTTGCGGTTGCTTTCGAGCGGCGTGCTGACGAAGTCTACGGCCGTCCGGTGTAAATGCGTTTGGCGGTCGGCAGAAAAACCTTTAACCTGGCCTAAGACTTATCGACCTGCGCCTTTAGCTGTTCGATCGCCTGAGCTGCCCTGGGGTTAGGAGCCTTAGCGCCATCGATCCAATCTTTTAGATGATCAATCGTTTGTCTCTAAAAAAGTAAAGATCGGTTTGCCCTTGCTGTACCTGGCGAAAATAGAGGATACCACCAGGTCTGACGCGTGTTCACCTGGATCTGGAATTTGTTATCGGTGATTTCGGCTATGCGCTTCGAGAAGTATTCGCAGCCGCCGTAGAGCGTATCGAGCGATTTCGGCCAGCTCGCTGTTAACCGCCATTTCACTTCCGTAGACGATTGCGCAATCGCGGGTGCGGCAACGGCGGCCGCAGCGGCTCCCAAGCCGGCAGCTTGCAGGAATTCACGACGTTTCATTGGCGATTCCCCTCGTTGACGCCGGTCCGCCGACGGAAGGTCTCACCACTGAAATCCGAAGTTCGCCTCCTTTTCGGCGACCGACGGGACAATCTTACGCCTCTGTCTGCAAAGAGAAAGCCCGAACTCACGGGCTCGTCGAGTCAACTTTCGCCGGCCGGAGGACGGGGCTCTTCTTTTTCCGCCAGTTCCTGAAGCATAGACAATGCCCGCAGAACCGACTGACGTCGGACGTTCGACCGGCCGATATCGCCATATTTGCGATCGTGCGCGATCACCCGACCGCTGCGCGATGCAGCACAAAAATAGACGAGGCCAATGGGCTTTCCGAGCACTGCCCCGGTTGGCCCGGCAATCCCTGTAATCGAAATGGCGAGATCGACCGAGGCATGCGCCAGCGCACCTTTGGCCATTTCCTCGGCGCATTCGGTGCTCACCGCGCCATAGAAATCGATCGTTGACGGCGTCACGCCAAGCATCTGCTGCTTCGCCGTGTTCGAATAGGTCACAAAGCCGCGGTCGAGAACTAGCGACGAGCCGGGAATTTCGCTCAGCGTGGCGGCGACCAGCCCTCCGGTGCAGGACTCCGCCGTTGCCAGCGTAAGTGCCTTTTGCTTGCACAGTTCCAGCAATTTAACGGCAGCAGCGTGCAATTCTTCGTCGGCCATTGCGGTCAGTCCCACGGCAGGCGGACGGTTGCCGTGGCGTAGGCGACGATGCCTTCGCCACGTCCCGTGAAACCGAGCTTCTCGCTGGTCGTCGCCTTCACGGCCACGCGCGCGAGGTCGACGCCGACAATTTTTGCAATGTTGGCGCGTATGGCGTCGCGGTGCGCCGAGATGCGTGGGGTCTCACAAACGATTGTGAGGTCAAGGTGACCGATGCAGCCACCCCGGCCTCGCACCCGTTCGACGGCGAAAGCAAGAAATTGGTCCGATGACGCGCCTCGCCATTGCGGATCGGATGGCGGGAAGTGCGTGCCAATGTCGCCATCCGCGAGAGCACCAAGCACCGCGTCGGTAAGCGCATGGAGCGCGACATCGGCGTCGGAATGTCCGGTGAGCGCCTTGTCGTTTGCAATGCGTACTCCGCCGAGGGTCACGTGATCGCCAGGACCGAAGGCGTGCACATCAAGCCCCGAGCCGATGCGAACATCGCCGAGCGCTGCAAATTGCCGACCTTCCGCGCGCAAAAAATCCTCGGGCGTCGTAAGCTTGATGTTGCCGGGCTCGCCTTCGAAGACGGTGACCTTCATGCCGGCCCATTCGGCCAACGCAGCGTCGTCGGTAAAATCCTCGCGACCCTGTAGTGCGGCGCGACGATGCGCCTCGAGCAGAGCAGGAAAGCGAAATGCTTGCGGCGTCTGCACGAGCCGGATCGCGTTGCGATCGAGAGTCATTTCAATGGTGCCGGTTGTATCGACGCGCTTAACGGTGTCCGTTACCGAGAGCGCCGGGATGGCTGCGCCGGTTTGTTCGGCCGCCTCTATGGCGCGCGCGATCAGATTCGCGCTGGTGAAGGGCCTGGCTGCGTCGTGGACGAGCACAATGTCCGGAGCATGCGGCTGCAGCGCCTCAAGCCCGGCCCGCACCGAAGCCTGACGCGTCGTCCCGCCTGACACCGGCGCAAGAATTTCCATGTTGCCAATCAAGGTTCGCGCGAGCTGCAGATCGTCTTTGCGGACCACGGGCTGGACCAGAGCGATTTTGGAGGCTCTTACGAAAGCAGCGAGCGCATGCTCGAGCAGGGTCTGGCCGCCAACGCGGCGGAACACCTTCGGTACCTCGCCACCTGCGCGCAGGCTTTGCCCAGCGGCCACCACGACGGCTGCAACAAGCGCCATACGTCACTCCTGAGATCTCGGTTTGCTTTACCGCGTTATAGCCGGCCCGCAAACGCAGCAAGTAAGCGGTCGGGTCTTAGCAATGAACACTTTTTTGCAATGCAGCACTTGCGCGGCGGTGCGAAAAGGCTAATCTCTGAGCAATGGGAGGGGCAGCCTAAATGCTAGGCACGCGTTCGGAACTGGGCAATATTACCTATTTCCAGGGATCGTCGTTTGCGATCGGGCCGGTTGTCGTCCCGAACCGCGTGGTTCTGACCTCGATGTCCGGCATTACCGACGCACCGTTCCGCAGACTGGCGGAAAGGCTCGGCGCGGGCCTGGTCGTTTCCGAAATGACCGGTTGTGCCGGTCCGGTGCGGGGAGAGCGCGAGGCAGCCGTTCGGAGCGACGGCGCTGGCATCCGCATCCATGTCGTCCAGCTCGCCGGATGCGAGGCCCGATGGATGGCGGAAGGCGCGCGCATCGCCGAGGCGCAGGGCTCCGACATCATCGATATCAATATGGGTTGCCCATCGAAGCAGGTCACCAATGGGACGGCGGGATCAGCGCTCATGCGCGATCTCGACCACGCAGTGAGCCTGATCGATGCAACGGTGTCAGCCGTGCGCGTCCCGGTGACGCTGAAAATGCGGCTGGGTTGGGATGCTTCGACGATCAACGCGCCGAAGCTCGCCAAGCGCGCCGAAGCGGCGGGAATCAAATTGATCACGGTGCACGGCCGCACGCGATGTCAGTTCTTTCAAGACCAACCCGATTGGCGCGCCGTCCGAATGGTGAAAGAGGCCGCTTCGATTCCGATCGTGGTGAACGGGGACATTCGCTCCTGCGCAGACGCGATCAATGCGCTGGCCGATTCCGGGGGCGATGCGGTCATGATGGGCTGCGCGGTGCAGCGACGGCCGTGGTTGCCGGGTCAAGTGGCGCGATATTTCGCGACCGGCGTGAGCATTGGAGCGCCGCCGCTCACCGAGCAATTCAATTTAATCGATGCGCTCTACGACGAAATGCTCAGGCATCACGGCGCGGAGCTCGGCCGGCGCCATGCCCGCAAGCATCTCGGTTGGGTACTTGATTCCCCGGCGGCAACCGCCGGAGCGCCGGTGGCGCTGCTCAAGCAACACCGCAGCCGTATTCTGACAACGGAAGAACCGGCGCGCGCGCGTCGGCTCCTCGCCGAGGCCTATAACGACTTCTCATCGAGGGCTGCGGCATGAGGCGCGCGCAGGCTCTATCGGAAATCGTCAACACGCCCGCGGATGCAATGCTCCATGCTTTGCCGCATCCGGTGATTATGGTTTCGGCCGACGGAAAAATTGCCGATGCGAATGTGGCCGCCGAGCAGTTTTTTGATGCTTCAACCTCGATGCTGCGCCGGCACATGCTGCGCGAACTGGTCCCGTTTGGGTCCCCGTTGCTCGCGTTGATCGAGCAAGTGCGGCAGCGCGGCGCCGCCGTCAACGAGTACAAGGTCGACCTGGCGACCCCGCGCAACCCCGGTGAGCGGCTGGTTGATCTCTACGTGGGTCCGCTGCCGGAATATCCGGAGCATGTCGTCGTGATGCTGCAGGAGCGCACCATCGCAGCCAAGATGGATCGCCAGCTGACCCATCGCGGCGCGGCGCGTTCGGTCATTGCCCTGGCGGCGATGCTCGCGCATGAAATTAAAAACCCGCTCTCCGGAATTCGAGGCGCTGCACAACTGCTTGAGCAATCGGCGGCCGATGACGATCGACCTCTGACCAAGCTGATCTGCGACGAAACCGATCGCATCGTAAAACTGGTCGACCGCATGGAGGTATTTGCGGACGAACGTCCAATCGATCGCGAGCCGGTCAATATTCACGTGGTGCTGGATCACGTAAAGCGATTGGCTCAATCCGGTTTTGCCCGTCAGATCAAATTCACGGAAGAGTACGATCCATCGCTGCCGCCGGTCCTCGCTAATCGCGACCAGCTGATCCAGGTGTTTCTCAACCTGCTCAAGAATGCAGCCGAAGCTATCGGTGAAACTGCGGCGGACGGCGAAATCCAGCTAACCACCGCATTCCGTCCCGGCGTGCGTCTCTCGGTGCCGGGCAGTAAAACTCGCGTGTCGCTGCCTCTTGAGTTTTGCGTGAAAGACAATGGGCCCGGCGTGCCGGAAGACCTGATGGCGCACTTGTTTGATCCGTTCGTCACCACCAAGCAAAGCGGCAGCGGTCTGGGCCTCGCTCTTGTTGCGAAGATCGTGAACGATCATGGCGGGATCGTCGAATGCGAATCCCAGCCGCGGCGAACGATCTTCCGCGTGCTGATGCCCATTTACAGCGGCGACGGTCAGCTCATTGACGTCCCGTCGCGACGAAGAAGCGGTGAGGGATTATGGCGACGGGAAGCATCCTAATTGCCGACGATGATGCCGCAATCCGCACAGTGCTTAATCAGGCCCTGTCGCGCGCGGGATATGAGGTCCGTTCGACCGGCAATGCGGCAACCCTCTGGCGCTGGGTGACCCAGGGCGACGGCGATCTTGTGATCACGGATGTCGTCATGCCCGATGAGAACGCTTTCGATCTCATCCCGCGCATCCGCAAGGCGCGGCCCGGTCTGCCTATCGTCGCGATGAGCGCGCAGAACACGTTCATGACGGCAATTCGTGCTTCCGAACGCGGAGCCTACGAATATCTGCCGAAACCTTTTGATCTCAAGGAGCTGATCGCAATTGTGGGGCGGGCCTTGTCGGAGCCGAAAGATCCGAAGCCGGCAAATGCCAAAACCGAGGAGTTTGAGGGCATCCCGCTGGTAGGCCGCTCACCGGCGATGCAGGAAATCTACCGTGTCCTCGCCAGGCTGATGCAGACCGATCTGACGGTGATGATCT
The DNA here is from genome assembly GCA_036505835.1 of Pseudolabrys sp. Taxonomy (GTDB): domain Bacteria; phylum Pseudomonadota; class Alphaproteobacteria; order Rhizobiales; family Xanthobacteraceae; genus Pseudolabrys. The sequence continues at coordinate 19,362 of DASXST010000152.1, forward strand.
CCGGCGAGTCGGGCACGGGCAAGGAATTGGTAGCCCGGGCTCTGCATGACTATGGCAAGCGCCACTCGGGCGCGTTCGTCGCAATCAACATGGCGGCAATTCCACGCGACCTTATCGAATCCGAACTGTTCGGACATGAGAAGGGGGCATTCACGGGGGCCAACACGCGCAATGCGGGTCGCTTCGAGCAGGCAGAAGGCGGCACCCTTTTTCTCGACGAGATCGGCGACATGCCCATGGAGGCACAGACGCGGTTGCTGCGCGTGTTGCAGCAGGGCGAGTATACGACCGTTGGCGGCCGCACCCCGATCAAGAGTGACGTGCGGATCATCGCCGCGACGAACAAGGATCTTCGCCTGCTGATTCAGCAAGGCCTGTTTCGGGAGGATTTGTTCTTCAGGCTCAATGTTGTGCCTTTGCGATTGCCGCCACTGCGCGAGCGCATCGAAGACATTCCGGACCTTATCCGACATTTCTTCGCGCAGGTCCAGCGCGAAGGGCTTCCGCCGAAGCAGATCGACCAATCGGGAATCGATCGCCTCAAGCGGCATCGCTGGCCAGGAAATGTTCGCGAGCTGGAGAATTTGGCTCGCCGGCTCGCGGCGCTCTATCCGCAGGAAACGATTACCGTCGCTGTGATCGAGGCTGAGCTGGCGCAACCTGCTTTCGCCATAGGCAGCGACGAACCGCGAGGCGACGAAAGCCTTGGCAGTGCCGTTGAACGGCATCTCGCCGCGTATTTCTCGGGATTTGAGGACGGGCTGCCGCCGGCCGGGCTCTACCACCGCATTCTGCGGGAGATCGAATACCCATTGCTGATGGCGGCTCTCGCGGCCACGCGCGGCAATCAGATCCGTGCGGCCGATCTGCTGGGGCTTAACCGCAATACATTGCGCAAGAAAATCCGCGACCTCGATATTCAGGTCTTTCGCGGCGGTCACTAAATGCATCCCAGTTTTGAGCGAGCCTTTCGCGCCGCGCGTTTTCGCGGCGTGCCTTCGATTTGAGGCGACCTATCCTGTTTCGAGGCGGGTCCTCCCGGATTGGCTCGTCCCCTTGATCCCGGGGCGTCTGGGGCGATACAGGAGGAGACGATTGGACTAGAATTCCGGCGGATTTAGACCTTTGCTCCTGGACGTTTCAGACAACAGGGCGCCGAATGTCGGGCGCTTGGGTGTAAGGGAGGCCGTCATGTTGTCGCCGCTTGAAGCCAAAGCAACGGAATCCGATCAGAAGACGAAGCCGGCAAGCCCAGACGCGACGGTGGTGAAGCAGTTCCGCGAGATCCTGCTTTGGCCGGTGCAGTTGATGCCACTGAAAGAAGGCCAACAGATCCACAGCCATTGGGAGCTGCTCGACAATTGCGGGCCATGGGAACGGCTGATCGACGAATTCCTGATCGATCCTTGCGAATTTCAGGAACGTCACTATCGCGAATTCGTGACATTCCTTCCCCACGTCCAACGCGTGCTGTACGGAGAAGGTTCGGTCGGTACTCGGGCGGAGCAACGGGAATCGCCTATTCGCGTCTATCGACGCAAGGACGTCAGCAAGGTGGAGCTCATCCTTGAAAACTCGTCCGAGCCCGTTGTTCTCGAGGTCGCGCATGTGGACCTATACTTTTTCTACGACGCGGACCTCGTCATTCTTGCGCTTGAGGTGTTCGGGAATGATCTTCCGCTGCCGGTCGTGCAGGATTTGATGTTCCTCTTCGGACGCGCCTATCCTTCGGGGTGGCGGGACGACGGCTTGCCATTTCACTGCACCAAGATCGCCTGGCTTGGGAAAGACGGCGAAGTGCTGGCAGTGTCCGATTTTGAGGATCGAGAAAAATTCCTCACATCTGTCTGTCGCCACCGGGCCGTTGCCCTTGGCGCGCATTGGGAATTCTTGCTCGAGCCGATGGTGCCTCACCATTCCGGCCGATCGGGCGCGATCAGGTACCGGCAGCTCGAGTACTACAGAATGCCTATCATGGCGTTTCTTGCGCTGGATGATCCTGCCAAACTCACGCGGTTTGACTATGCGCAACTGGCTTTCGCGGCCGCTCGCGGAGATGGAAAAAGCTTGCCGTTCTCTACGCGCCATTTACGACGTTTCGAAACCGACTATTGCTACGATCGGTACTTCGAGCAGACGCATCGGGAGGGATGGTGCACGCGCATCATGTGTTCTGGCCACGCATTCGTGATAACGGGAGATGCGCGCTCGGCGTTCTTCATCGATCCCGAGCGCGGATTGCTCGGTCAATTCCGTCATCAATATTTCGTGCTTGGTCTTCTGGTGCATTTCCACAAGGCCGCGCTCTTGATGATGTCGGACAGGCTTGTCGGCGCCGTAAAGAAATTGGACATCACCGAGGCGGCGTCAATTCGCCGTTTCCGGCGCGACATTCGCCAGACGCTTGAGATCTTCCTGCGGCTCACGCATCGTTACTGGTATCACGAGATCTCCGATCAGGCTCAGTTCCGCGATGTATTCCACATGTGGACGCGCCATCTCGGGACGGAGCAGGCCTACCGGGAAGTTCGCGAAGAACTCCACGATATGGGTCAATATCTCGACAGCGACCTGTTGCGACGGCAATCGAACACGATGATCCGTCTGACCGTGGTCACGATTGCGGGTTTGATCGGAATGACGACAACAGGCTTCTTTGGCATGAATCTACTCGCCTGGGCGGACGCGCCGCTGCTCGACCGCAGTATTTTCTTTTTCGCGGTGTTGATCCCAACGGTCGCCTTGACTGTCTACACTGTCGTCAAGTCCCGTCGGTTGGCCGAATTCTTGGACGAACTCTCTGACGAACGCCTGACCGCCTGGGAAAAGTGGGCGTCGTTCCGCAAGATTTGGCAATCGACTGCGTAATGCTGGGCGAATGACCGGGTTCGATACCCGGCGCGGCGGAGCTGCGGAGTAGGGCATCCCATTGTTTTTCCTGATTAAGGCCGGAAGGGCTAGCTTTTGTCGCAATTCGGCAACTTCCGCGCACTTTCACAAAAACCGCTGCGTCGCAGGCACTTCCCAATTTCGGGCCGCCGGCCTTTCCATTCGATGTCGTGTCATGTGGGGTCAGTACTTAGGAAAGCCGTAGGCCGGCTCACGACGAAGAACGCACCAGCGGCCTTCCTATGCCCGGGCGCGGCGCTTAAAAACGTTGCCATGCCCCGCCTCGTCGATCATCACGCCAGCCGTGCCCTCGCCTATCGCACCCGCGCCATCGAGTTGGCGATGCAGGCCAAGCGCGAAGACGATCCGGGTCAGCGACGATTCTTGTTGGACTTGGCCGGAAACATGGTCAATGTCGCCGACGCGCTCGCGCCGCTGCCGCCAGACGAGCCGCAAGTTTTCCGCAGCATCAAATAAAGAAAAGCCGCGCCAATCGGGGGCGCGGCTTTTTTGTTCGGACGACGGATTAAACCTGACAGAGCCACTTCATGAGTTCTGCCTGAGCTTTGTCCTTGGCAGAAGGCTTGTAGTAATCGTCATCGCTTCGCGTCGTCAACTCGGTCCAGTTATCGGCACTGCGCCGTTCTGCTGCCATACGGGCGTCGATATCGACACGGCTGTTGATGCATTTATCTGTCGACATGGTCATTCCCCTCGAAGCTCACGTTGGTACTTTTTAGGAGGCAGCCGCGTCCCAGTCTGTGTCTGGGGTCACAACCTTCACGATAATCGACAATAATGTGATACCCGTCACAGCCCCGAGTTTCGCGGCAAGCCGTGAGCGGGAAGTCCGTCGGAACCAGGGTTAGCGCGTTGGATTGGCGGACTCTCCGCCTGCACCCTGGCAAATACATCCTGGGTATTACAGCCCCCACGGGTATTGGCGTGCAGGCGCCGACATGGTCTCAATCCCCGCGCGCGCCAAGTCTAAGTAATATTGACTTGAAAGCCTCGCTTCGGCGGGGCTTTTCCTGGACCGAAGCACGGGCCACTGCCGTCGGCACCCGTCCCCAATCTCCTCCGAAGCTGGCTGCGCTTGTTAGGGGCTGCCGTTTCCCCTACGGTTGGCCCCCACTTTTTTAAGCCAGTCCAATAAAGAAAAGGGCCGAGCGATGGAGTCATCAACTCGGCCCTAACAACCGCGCCTCGAGGGGGCTAACAGGGACGCGGTCTTAGGGCCAACGTTTGCAGGGTTTCTCAGTTGCAGCAATAAATAAGACAAGCTGCGTTTTAACTAATTTGCCGAAAACGTCCGCTACCGCATCGACCGAATAGTTCCGGAAGTGCAATACTGAATACAGCGGACAGTCAGCCCCTGGCTGTTCCGCACGAACTCTGTTCGCGGGCCCAAG
>DASXST010000153.1:0-5404 GCA_036505835.1 Pseudolabrys sp.
GCGATTTTTTGAATGAGCTCCGATTTCGACATCACCTTGGCCATGCGCACCTCCATATTTTCGAATCATGCGTAACTGAGTTAGCCCGAAGCTTGCGGTAGAAGGAACTGGGCAGATCGCTGCCACGAAACAATTTAGGGGAAAAGTTGAAGGCAATCGTCGCCGCAGGGCAACCCGAAAGGGCCATAACGGCCGTGTAAGTAGGGAAGCGACGCTGCCTATAATGGGTCATAAGCAGACATTCGCACCGCAAAAGCTCATGTCCGCTTACCTCCCGAAAGCGAACATTGACGTGCATTAGCGGACATCTCGCGGCGCAATCGTCATGTCCGCTTTGCCCCCGATCATCGGTCACGGTTAAGCGGCTTGAGTTCCCGTGAAATACGCGACATTGCCCTTGTTACAATACTGTCTTGCTCCAGGCGTATCTAGCGATCACAACAGAACGGGAGAGCTGATATGACGTTCAGGTCTATGAGCCTGCTCGTACCGGCCATTGTCGCTGTCACTCTCGGTACTACCCAGGCGCAGACGCCCCATAATCTCATTTTGTTCGTACCTGATGGGATGCGCGCGGCGCAAGTATCGCCTCAGGTCGCTCCTGCTATGGTCGAGGTTCGCGACAAAGGCATCAATTTTGCTAACCCGCATTCGCTATTCCCGACCTTTACAATGCCGAATTCGGCGGGCCTCTCAACCGGTCACTTCATCGGTGACACCGGCGTCTTCAGTAATACGATCTTCACGAATTATTCCGTTGGGCCAGCCGCCGGCACCTCCACGCTTTTTATCGAAAATGACGCCGTGCTTGGCGACATCGATGAGCATTTCGGCGGCAACTTCGTCGACGAGGATACGATCCTGGTCGCCGCCCGGATGGCGGGCTTCAGCACGGCAGCTATCGGCAAGCTCGGTCCGACGATCATGTTCGACCACACCGCACGCAGCGGCGAGCGCACGATCATTGTCGATGATTCCACTGGCAACGCCGGTGGAATTCCCTTGTCTCAGGCGATGAAGGACGCGCTCACCGTCGCCAATCTCCCGCTCGCCGCGCCGTCGCGCGGCCAGAACGGCAAGGCCGGCGACGCCCACACACCGGGCACCGTCGTCGCCAATGTCGAACAGCAGAAATATTTCGCAGATGTCGCTACCAAAGTCGTGCTGCCAATGTTCAAGGCGCGCAACAAGCCCTTCGTGCTCGTATTCTGGTCGCGCGACCCGGACGGCACGCAGCACAATCAGGGCGACAGTTTGCTCAAGGTGGCGCCCGGCATCAATGGACCGACTTCGTTGGCGGCTGTCAAAAATGCCGACGACAACCTCGCGCAGCTGAGGCGCGCGCTCGACGAAATCGGGCTTGCGGCAACGACGAATATCGTAATCGCTGCCGATCACGGTTTCTCCACCATCTCTAAGGAAAGCAAAACCAGTCCGGCTGCGCAGGCAAAATATGCCGATGTGCCGGAAGGCCTGTTGCCGCCTGGATTCGTCGCGATCGATCTCGCCAAGGCGCTCTCGCTGACGCTGCACGATCCCGACAACAAGAATACTGTGGTCGCTGCCGGCACCTACCCCAAGCGCGGCAACGGCTTAATCGGGCCCGATCCTGCCAACCCGACCGTTGCAGTTGCCTCGAACGGCGGTTCCGATCTGGTCTACGTGCCCGGCAAAGACCGCACCATCGGCGGCAGGATTGTAGATGCGCTGATTGTGCAGGATTACGTGAGTGGCCTGTTCGTCGACGACGAACTGGGCAGCTTCCCCGGCACGCTGCCGATGTCTTCGATCAACCTGAAGGGCTCTTCACGCACGCCGCGACCGTCGATCATCATAAACTTCCGCTCCTATTCGACTGGCTGCGAGCAACCAATTTTGTGCGCAGTTGAAGTAGCGGACACCGTCCTTCAGCAGGGCCAGGGCATGCACGGCAGCTTCAGCCGCGCCGATACCATGAATTTCATGGCAGCGATCGGGCCTGACTTCAAATCAATCTTCGTCGACGAAGCGCCGGTCAGCAATGCCGACGTGGGCAAAACCATCGCGCATGTGCTCGGCCTCAAGATTCCATTCCATGGGATGCTGATGGGGCGAGTCATGGAGGAAGCGCTGCCCAACGGCGCCGCGCCGCAAGTCGAAGCGCTGCTTCTGCGTAGTAAGCCCGCTCCCAATGGCCTTGAGACCATTCTGGTCGGCCAGCGTGTCGGACAGACGGCCTATTTCGACGCCGCCGGATTCCTCGGGCGAAGCATCGGCCTCGACGGCCCCATGTTCGTTACAGCTGCCCCCAAGGCTAACGACACGAAACGATAATCCAAAATCGCGCTTTTTGCCGCGGAATGTCCGCTAATGACCCCAAAGTGGACATCGGCGCGACATAACATCGAAGATTTTTTGACACGGTCCAAACGTGAGTTCTAACGAATGGCCATTGTCACGACGCACCAGCCTCCTGATGCAGCTCGGCGCCTAGCATCAAACGCCGGGCGATGTCAGCGGTCTGTAATGCTGCACGTTCCGTCGGTGAATGGGCCGCAAGATACCGGGCAACCGCAATGAGGATGTGCCGTCCGGCGTCGGTGTTGCCCCACACCGTGAATTGCCGGACTCCAGCTTCCAGCATCTGATAAGCATGGAAGCCCGCATCTTCGCGCAGCACCGCACGTGCAAGCGTGGCGATCAGCGCTTGCGGGGAATGGCCGAGCGTGAGATGGCGAGCCACAAGCCTTGCCGCGACATCGACCTGTCGCTGCCGGTCGAAAGCGTCGAGCAAGCTGGCGCGGATTGTTTCGGCGTCGGCAGGCAGGTCATCGAGCTCTTCGCCATTCTCGCCTGGGATGCGGGCCGGCGGCACATTGAGATAGCGAGTAAGGTATAGAGCCATCGCACCGTGTAGTACGGCGCGCACGGCTGCGACGAGACCATCGGCGCTGACAGTCCCGATCCGATTGAGCATCTGATGGACCGCATTGGCGAAGGTGAAGACATGGTGCGCTGTCTCCCAGTCGGCGTGCTCGTTGGCGGTGCCGAAAAGTGCCACTCTGAGCGCCGCCCCGTAAGCGAGCGATCGGCTAAGGTCAGCAGGAGCGGCGCCTGCACGAATCGCCGCCTTGAGGGCATCAACCATCTTGACCGGATATTCACCGAGTAGCTCTCGGGCAAGCTTCGCATGGTCCGACCAGCCGTTCCTCGCCGCGCGGGCAGCGAATAGCTCCGGCAATTGGCTAGCTGTTTCCTCACAGAGCGCAACAAGATCAGTGGGCTGGCGCCAAGCGGTCGATTCTTCGGCTCCACGGGCTGCCGCCATCTGTCCGACGATGGTCGGCAGCATAGCCGGTGCGTGCTCCCAGCCGATCAGGTCGAGGCATTCGAACGCCTTGTTGATGAAGTCGAGCGAATGTCCGGTGTCGGCGAATGCCCGCTCGGTCTCAGCCGCAAGCAGAATATCGGTGAGCACGGGCGGCGAGAGACCGGACCCAATCGCCGTGAGCAGGGTGCGCTCGGCCGCCTCGCGATGACGAACGTTGGTCCAACGCCGCAGCCAGCCCTTGAGCGCAGTCGGATCGCGCTGACTCCCAAGCGGCGCGCGTTCCCGCCGCGGCGGCTCGCCATCGCAGTCCATCGCCACGCGGCGCGCCCCGTGGAACAGGGCAAGATATACTTCCTCCTCTGGCAGGAACGGCAAGAGGTTGGCTAGCGCCGTGAGGATCGTGAGACCCACCCCCCAGCCGTCACGGTTGTGCGCCCCAAAGAGCGCCACCTGCCGCACGATGTCGGCATGCGGTACGTCGGCCGCGAGCTGACCATGCACCGCTTTGGCGACGACAAGACCGAGATCGTGTGCCAGCCCGTTCGCAAGCCGCTGACGCCAGTGGGCGGCCGGGTTGGCATGACCGAACGTGGTTTTCACCCAAACGTCTCCATTGCGGATTTCGATCGGGCAGATCGGTACGTCGTCCGCCCATAAGTCAAAAGTGCAACCGCTTTCGAGATCGAAGCGGGCGTGGTGCCAATGACAGGTCAAGATTCCGTCCTCGAGGCTGCCGCGCTCGAGCGGGAAGCCCATGTGCGGGCAACGATTATCGAGAGCAAAGACATGCCCGCGGTCGTAGATGACAAGGATCGGACGATGGCGACCGTGCACAACGAGCCGTCCCTTTGCCTTCAGCTCGTCCAGGCTCCCTGCGAACGCAAAATCCTTATTCGGCGCGTCCATGAGTGTCGCTCCTCTGATCGTGTGGCGAGCACCAGATACGACGGTCTTTGCAGATTATACCGCCCAGTCGGATATCGCGTCTCGCGGCCACACCGTCTGTTTTGGCGTTAGCGGACATCTGAATGGCACGCGTCAATGGATAAAGCGGGTGCAATATAATGTCCGCTTATGATGCTGTGGACGGCGCCAGCTCCGCGGCAAGCGAAAAGCATATTTTTCCGCACTCATTCACGCGAGATCTCGGCTTCTTGGATGGCGGCTAAGCCAGCCACTGAATACCGGAAAACTCCAACTGCTCACCGTGACGGCGAAAGAGTTAGTAGCTTTCATCGATCGCGACCGAGCGGCAACGCAGAAAGCTTGAGGGGCGAGAGTCTGCACTGTTTTAGCTCGCGGTTGGGCGAGGAGAAGGGCCTGATAGGATTTGCCAGCCAGGGCCAACGCTGTTTCCCCTAACAACTTTTGACGAAGCCTGAGGCAGCTAAAAATGGTTTCGGACTACCTGTTGCCAGTAGGTGTTGATCCCGGCCCGTAGCTGGTCGAGCTCGGCCTGGAGTTTGTCATTGGGTGCCAACTGTTCGGCCATTTGACTTGTTAAGACGTTGGCTTTTTGACGCCTTTGCTCAATCGGAGCCTTGGCATTAGCTACAACTTCCTTCAGCGCTGCGATTTGGGTTTCCAGTGTCTCGACCCGATGGCCTTCTGGCGAGCCATTTCGCGCGAAATGAAGCGCCACTACGAGATCGGCATCTGTCATCGAAGTTTCGACCAATATGGAAATGAGGGGACCGTCATTTGCGGCGGCCCCAAGGCCCTCCGGCCTTCAGCACAGCCACGAGTACACATTTGGATGGTTAACAATTGGTTATTAACGCGCCTCCGCCTGGATCACACGTAACGGCGCGCGTCTTCGGACAAAATTACGTAACGTCATGACCACGGTTGCGGAGTCCCAGCGCGCTCACGGTTGTGGGACCGCAACTCTTCCCGACCTTCAACAAAGATGGCACTCGACTAGGCTTATTGTCCGTCAAAATATCGGACCCAAAGCAGACATTGGATTACCCTGTGTTCGCTTTGTCATTTGCTATCCCTAAAAGTCCGGACATTAGTGCATGTTAGTGTGATACCCGCTTAGCCATGCTTTCTCCGCTGATCCAGCTTTGCTTCGTGTCTTTGCTTTGTCTC
>DASXST010000154.1:0-56125 GCA_036505835.1 Pseudolabrys sp.
TGGGCCAACCTCTCGCTCCATCGGGAAATCGCCGGACGGATCCGCGAAAGGCTGCATGACGGCCGGCGCTCGCGGCGCCTGGTGCAAGTGGCGAAATGCGCCGAAAAGGCGCTCGAGAAAGCCTGCCGAGGCCGGCGCCGAGAAACTCAACGCCATAGCAAGACACGCGACCCCAAGCGCCGGACGCGATAAGCCCTCGTCACCACGACATGACATAGCTGCCTCCGCACTCTAGCGAGTGCGGAAAACAACGTTTCTACGAACGGAAAGTTGCGGCAGGCGGTGCTTTTGCGGTGCGTGTCAACGGCACGCCTTGTCATATGACGAGGTGTCGGGCAGCATCTCGCGCGTTTGCTGGGACAAAACAATAAGGAAAAGCGGTGACGCTTTGTCCGAGACGAGGAAAGGCTGATTTCAGATCGACCAGATTTAAAGGAGGGTACCGATGGCCTCGAATGTCCGCTTCTCAAATCCTAAAACGCTCGCCAAGCCGCCAGGCTACAGCTACGTCGTCGAGGCCACCGGGCCCAACCGGCTGATTTACATTGCCGGGCAGCTGGGGCTCGATATGGAAAACAAGCTTGTCGGCGCGCCAGGCGATTTTCGTGCCCAGGCTGAGAAGGCAATCGAAAACCTGGAACTCGCGCTTGCCGACGCCGGCGCCACGCTCAAGGACGTGGTGAAGATCAACAATTACCTTGTCGACATGTCGCACATCTCGATTTTCCGCGAGGTGCGCGATCAGCACTTCAACATGTCGGCGCCCCCGGCAAGCACGACGGTCGCCATCTCGCAGCTCGCGCGACCTGGCGCCTTGTTCGAGATCGAGGCGATCGCGGTGCTGCCGGCCAAACAGGCGAAGGCCGGAAAACTGTCGGCACGCCGCGGCAGCAAGAAAGTGAGCGCACGAAAGCGGAAACGAAAGTAAGCGGCGCGAAAGAACCTGCGCCTTCAGCGGCGAGATTCGAACGCCATTCGCACTGCGAGGTCGGCGAGCACTGTGCCCATGAGCCAGCGCTGCACCAGCAGCCACACCGGACGCGAGGCAAGGAAAATCGCAATCGATCCGGCCGTGACTGCAATGAGAGCGTTTACCGTGACGCTGATTACGATCTGCGTGAAGCCGAGAGCGAGCGATTGAACAAGCACGTTACCAGCTGCGGATCGATGAATTGCGGCAACAGCGAGAGATAAGCATCGCAATCTTCGGGTTGAGCAGGTTGGTCACAAAGCCCATCGTAAATAGTTTCACAGAGCTGTCGGCAGGCAGGCTCTGGACGCGAAACGGCGGACCGCCCGGCCGGGAAAAACGAAGCGCGTCGTAGGCATAGGGCACCGCGAAAACGAGTGCCGTAATGCCGAAGGCCGCGCACATCATTTAAAACACAAACCCGAGCGCGACGCCGCCGAGCGAGATCAGGCCCCCCACACGGCCTTGGCAAATCGACCGCGAGATCAAATAAATCATATTGCGCCCCGGCGTGAGCACCACATAGAGGGCGATCAGTGCGAACTCGATGTAGCCGGTTGTGGGCAACGCGACATTTTAATGAGCCTCGTCCCAATTATCAGCAGCGCGTGCATCGACCTGAAGCGGCACATGCAATACCACAGCTGGGTCGGGGGCGCTCTGCATCACGCTTTTGATCACGGGGATTGTCCGATCGATCTCACTCTCAGGTACCTCGAAAATAAGTTCATCGTGCACCTGTAGCAGCATCTGCGCGTTCAGCCTGTCCTTCTTCAGCTCCGGCTCGATGCGGATCATGGCACGTCGGATAATATCGGCGGCGGAGCCTTGCAAGCGTGCATTGATCGCTGCGCGCTCATTGAAGGAGCGTATTGACGGATTACTGGACCTGATATCGGGGTAATGGCACTTGCGGGCGAACAAAGTGAGCACGTAGCCGTGCTCGCGGCAGAACTCGCGCGTTTCATCCATGTAGTCACGAATCCCGGGGAAGCGCTCGAAATATTTCTTGATATATACGCCGGCTTCCTTGCCATCGATTCCGAGTTGCGCAGCGAGCCCAAACGCCGAAATGCCATAGATGATGCCGAAATTGATCGCCTTGGCTCGTCGGCGGATGTCGGGCGGCATGTCCTTGACCGGCACGCCGAACATCTCGGACGCGGTCATTGCGTGAATATCGACGCCATCCTGGAATGCCTTGCGCAGCGTGGGCACGTTGGCGACTTCGGACAACAGCCGAAGTTCAATTTGCGAATAGTCCGCCGATACAAGCTTTTTGCCCGGGGCTGCGACGAACGCCCGACGAATCTTGCGGCCATCCTCCGTGCGGATGGGGATGTTTTGCAGATTCGGCTCTGAAGAGGACAACCGGCCGGTCGAGGTGGATGCGAGTGCGTAGTTCGTATGGACGCGATGAGTTTTCGGGTTGACGTAGTTCGGCAGCGCCTCGGTATAGGTCGAGCGCAGCTTCGACACTTGCCGCCAATCGAGAATCACCTGCGGGAGCTTGTGCCCTTGTTCAGCCAGCTCTTCGAGCGCGCGCGCGCCCGTCGACCACTGTCCGGTCTTGGTTCTGGTCCCGCCGGGCAACCCCATCTGCCCGAACAGGATGTCGCCCAGCTGCTTCGGGCTGCCAGGATTGATCTGCGTGCCGGCAATCTTGTTGATTTCCTGTTCGAGGGCGCTCTGTTTCTTGCCGAAGTCGTTGGAGAGCTGCGTCAGCACGGCGGGGTTGACCGAAATACCGCGCTCCTCCATGCATGCAAGAACACGCGGCATGGGCCGTTCGAGTGTCTCATACACGCTGGTCACTTTTTCGGCTGCCATTCGCGGTTTCAATGCTTGCCATAGGCGCAGCGTCACATCCGCATCTTCCGTGGCATACGCAGCGGTACGCGCGATTGGTGTCGCTTCTGGGGTGAAAAGCGCCCTGTCTTTGTTCTTCACATCTTTGAAGCGCGACGGGCTGCGCCCGAGATAACGGGTCGCAACGCTGTCCATGTCGTGAGAGCCCTTTCCGGCATCGAGCACGTAGGATATCAACATCGTATCGTCGGTTGCGCCGAGCCGGATTCCTCGGCGCGCCAAGACCAGCCAATCCCGCTTCACATCGTGGCCGATTTTGACGACGCTCTCGTCTTCGAGAACGACCTTCAATGCATCAAGAGCCTGCTGCTCGGCGATCTGTCCGGCGCTGAGCTTTGCCGCAAACAGTCCTGTCGTTTCGCCCTCGTTAGCCTCGCGGTGGCCGAGCGGCAAATACGCGGCTTCGTTCGACGCCACGGCAAGCGCCAGGCCGCACAGCGCGGCTTGCATCGGGTCGAGGCTGCTCGTTTCCGTCTTGAGGGCCAACAGACCGGTGTCGTAGGCCCGCGCAATCCAATGCTGGAGGCGCTCGTTGGTGGTGATCGTTTCGTACTTCGCAGCGTCGAGCCTGGTTGCCCGCAACGCCTCCAGTCGCCGCTCGGCGAGAGAAATCGGCGTAAGCGGGGAGGAGTCGGGGGTTGCGCCTGCTGCGGCCTTGCGCGGCGGCGCGCCGAGCGGCAGTTGGCCTTGTCCACCGGTGCGGCCGGAGGGAGCGGGCATGGGGCCCATCGCTCGATCCGGGGCTGTCGCGGGCTGAGATGCTGCATCGATCTGACTCGCATCGACGCCGCCCTTTTCCGCGACGCGTTGCATTAGCGTCTTGAACCCCATCGCCTTCAGGAAGGTGATCAGCCTGCTGTAATCGGGTTCGTGTACGGTAAGATTTTCGACCGGCACTTCGAGCGGCACCCGGTCATCAAGCGTCACAAGCTTCTTCGAAATTCGCGCAGCTTCGGCGTTATCAATCAGCGCCTGGCGGCGCTTCTCCTGCTTGATCTCGCCGGCTCTCTGCAGAAGTGTTTCCAGATCGCCATATTCGACGATCAGCTGCGCTGCAGTCTTTACGCCAATGCCGGGCACGCCGGGAACATTGTCCGTCGAATCGCCAATGAGCGCCTGCACCTCGATGACCTTTGCCGGCGGCACGCCGAATTTCTCGATCACTTCACGAATGCCGACACGGACATCCTTCATCGTGTCGTACATGATGACGCAGTCATTCACGAGCTGCATGAGATCCTTGTCGGACGACACGATGGTAGCTGTCGCGCCGGCCTCGCAGGCAATACGCGCGTACGTTGCGATCAGGTCATCGGCTTCGTAACCCACCTGCTCGAGGCATGGAATCTCGAAAGCCCGCACGGCCTCGCGGATCAGCGGAAACTGCGGAATGAGGTCGTCGGGCGGGGGCGGCCGGTGAGCCTTGTAGTCCTTGAACATCGCCGTGCGGAAGGTCTGCTCCGACTTGTCGAAGACAACCGCGAGATGCGTCGGACGCTCTTCCGGCTTCATCTCCTTGAGAAGCTTCCACAGCATGTTACAGAAGCCGTAGACGGCGTTGACGTGCGTGCCGTCCGGAGTCCGCGGCTCGAACCTGATCGCGTGATAGGCTCGAAAGATGTAGCCGGAGCCGTCCACCAGGAACAGATGATCGCCTTTCTTCAGCGGGCGCGAGGCGATTTTTCCCGGAGCAGGCGGAGGCGCGGTTTTCGGTTTGAGGCTTGATTTTGCGGGCGCTGGCATGGGCCGAATGTGGGGCCAGATGCGACGTTAATCAATCGGCCAAAAATACCGGGCCACAGAAAATGGCCGGTGTTCTGGGCCTCTCGCCACTGCGAATGGCGTCTGCTATTCAGACGCCATTCGGCATTGACCGGTTCGCAATCTTCATGATGGATTTCACATGCGCGTTGCCATGATCGGCACCGGCTACGTTGGCCTTGTTTCCGGCGCCTGCTTCGCCGATTTCGGCCACGAGGTCATTTGCGTCGACAAGGATAAAGCGAAGATCGCTGCCCTTCTGCGCGGCGAAATGCCGATCTATGAACCCGGGCTGAACGACATGGTCGGCGCCAATATGCGCGCCGCCCGGCTGAAATTCACCAGCGACCTTGCGGGCGCAGTCGCGAATTCCGATGCGGTCTTCATCGCGGTTGGAACTCCCTCGCGCCGCGGCGACGGCTTCGCTGATCTGAGCTTTGTCTATGAGGCCGCGCGCGAGATCGCGCGAGCGCTTGATGGCTTAACCGTTGTGATCACTAAATCGACCGTGCCAGTCGGAACCGGTGACGAAGTCGAGCGCATCATCCGGGAGACGCGGCCGGACGTAGCCTGCGCAGTGGTGTCGAATCCCGAGTTCCTGCGCGAAGGGGCGGCGATCCAGGATTTCAAGCATCCCGACCGCATCGTGATCGGCACGACCGACGCGCGCGCCCGCGAATTGATGAGCAAACTGTACCGGCCGCTCTACTTGAACCGCTCACCGATCATGTTCACCGACCGACGCACCGCCGAGCTGATCAAATACGCAGCCAATGCGTTTCTCGCCACCAAGATCACCTTTATTAACGAGATTGCCGATCTCGCCGAAAAAGTCGGAGCCAATGTGCAGGAGGTCGCGCGCGGAATGGGGCTGGACAACCGGATCGGATCGAAGTTCTTGCACGCCGGCCCGGGTTATGGCGGGTCATGCTTTCCGAAGGACACGGTCGCGCTGATCAAGACCGCGCAGGACCATGCCTCGCCGCTGCGCATCGTCGAGGCGGTGGCGGTGGTCAACGACGCGCGCAAGCGCGCGATGGCGCGCAAAGTATCTGCGGCGCTCGGAGGCGAGCTGCGCGGCAAAACGGTCGCTATCCTGGGCCTGACGTTCAAGCCGAACACTGACGACATGCGTGAAGCGCCGTCGATCCCGCTCATCACGGCGCTGCAGGACTTGGGCGCCAAGGTGCGTGCCTATGATCCGGCCGGCATGGAACAGGCCAAGAGCGTCATCGCCAACGTCACCTTCTGCAGCGATGCCTACAGCTGTGCGGAGGGCGCCTCTGTTCTGGTGATCGTCACCGAATGGGAGCAGTTTCGCGCGCTCGATTTTGACCGGCTGAAGACCGTCATGGCGCATCCTATTCTGGTCGATTTGCGCAATGTGTATCGCGCTGAAGAAATTGTCCGGCAGGGCTTTGTCTATGAAAGCATAGGGCGGCCGCAGAAATGATTTCTTACAGAAGTTGTCACGCCCCGCGGAAGCGGGGCAGCCGGTAACCAGCGAACTCGATTTCGATCGCAGCGTGTGTTTACTGAACTATCCGCGCGCGCGGGTCGTGACAGGCTGTAACCGTGGCACGAACCTTCGAAATACCACTCCCGATAGACTCCGCATTGCCGGATGTCGTTGGGGCGTTGTCCGCCAACAATGCCGCCGTCCTGGTCGCTCCGCCCGGTGCCGGAAAGACGACGCGCGTGCCCCTGGCCCTGCTTGATGAAGCATGGGCTACGAACAAGAAGATTCTTGTGCTTGAACCGCGCCGTCTCGCGGCGCGTGCGGCCGCCGCGCGCATGGCATCGACATCGAACGAGAAGGTCGGTGACACGGTTGGCCTGCGCGTGCGCTTCGGCTCAAAGGTTTCAAAGCGCACGCGCATCGAGGTCGTCACCGAGGGTGTGTTCACGCGCCTGATCGTCGACGATCCCTCTCTGCAAGGTGTTGCCGCCGTGCTTTTCGATGAATTCCACGAGCGGTCGTTGGATGCCGATCTCGGCCTCGCACTGACGCGCGACGCGCAGCAGGGGTTGCGGGACGACCTGAAGCTGCTGGTGATGTCGGCTACGCTTGACGCGGCCCGCGTGGCGGCGCTGCTCGGCAACGCGCCTGTTATTGAAAGCGAAGGCCGCGCCTTTCCGGTGGAAACGCGGTACCTCGGCCGTGATCCACGCGCTCCGATCGAGCGGCAGGTCGCCGACGCCGTCGAACGCACCCTTCGCGTCGAACCCGGCTCATTGCTGGTATTTTTACCTGGCGCCGGCGAAATCCGGCGCACCGAGGCGCTGCTGGGAGAGCGCATAAGAGACGCGGCCGTTGATGTTGTTGCGCTGTTCGGTGCGCTCGATGCCCGCGAGCAGGACCTTGCTATCTCTCGGTCGCCGCCGGGGCGGCGCAAGGTGGTGCTCGCAACTTCCATTGCAGAGACGTCGATCACGATCGAAGGCGTGCGCGTCGTCGTGGACTGCGGCCTTTCGCGCGTACCGCGCTACGAGCCCGATGTGGGCTTGACGCGCCTCGAGACCGTGCGGGTCTCGCGCGCTGCCGCGGACCAGCGGCGCGGTCGCGCGGGCCGAACGGAAGAGGGCATTTGCTACCGACTTTGGGACGAGCCGCAAACGGGATCGCTCGAACCTTACACGCGGCCTGAGATATTGTCGGCCGACCTATCGGCGCTTGTTCTTGATCTCGCGCAATGGGGTGCGGCTGATCCGGCTAAACTTGCTTTTCTCGATCCGCCACCCCGGGCCGCGCTGACCGAAGCGAAAGCACTGCTCACTGAATTATCCGCATTCGATAGCGATGGTCGCATTACCGAAGAGGGCCGCCGGTTGCGGAACTTGCCGTTGCCGCCGCGATTGGCGCGCATGGTGGTCGATGCGGCCGCCGAAGGCGCCGGCATGCTCGCCGCTAACATCGCCGCAGTCCTGACCGAACGGGGTCTTGGTGGCGATGATGTCGATCTCGGCCAACGGCTTGACCAGTTCCGTCGCGATCGTTCCCGTCGAGCCGAGGATGCGCGCGCAATGGCGCAGAGATGGACCCAGACGGTTGACGGCAAAATAGACGACGGTGAGCACTCCGCCGGTGCTCTCCTCGCGCTCGCCTATCCCGACCGCATCGCAAAGAATCGCGGCGGCGGTGGCGGCGCCTTTCTGCTTGCCAGTGGCCGCGGCGGCGCGGTTGATCCTGCCTCGCCGCTCGCGCGCGAACCGTTTCTGGCGGTTGCGGAGCTCACCGGAGCGGCGGCCTCAGCCCGTATCGTACTTGCGGCGCCAATAACCCTCGCGGAAATAGAGGCACGCTTCGCGCGCCAAATCGAGGAGGACGAAACGGTCGCGTTTGATTTGACTTCCGCCTCGTTGCGCGCCCGGCGGCAGCGGCGGCTTGGCGCGCTGACTTTGACCGACCAAACCATGCCGGCCTCGCCTAACCTCGAAAATGCCAGCCTGCTGGCGGAAGGTATTGCGCGATCAGGCCTAAGACGGCTGCCATGGAGCAAGGCCCAGCTGCAGCTCTGCAATCGCGTGATGTTCCTGCATCGGGCGGAAGGCGACGAGTGGCCCGATTTGTCGGACGAAGCGCTGGCCCGTACGGCGACGGAATGGCTCGCGCCATTTCTTATCGGAAAGATCGCGCTCTCGCAGATCGGCGCGGACGAACTTGGGGCAGCCTTGGATACAATGATGCCCTGGAGATTGCGGTCACGGCTCGACGCTGAAGCGCCGACCCACTTTGCCGCCCCATCCGGCTCCGCTGTGCCGATCGACTACGAAGCTGAGGAAGGGCCGAAGCTTTCGATCCGCGTGCAGGAATTGTTCGGCCTTTCGGTGCATCCCACGATCGCCGGTGGGCGCGTGCCGTTGCTGATCGAACTGTTGTCGCCCGCCCATCGGCCGGTGCAAATGACCCGAGATCTGCCCGGCTTCTGGCGAGGCAGTTATAAAGACGTGAGGAAGGACCTGCGCGGCCGCTATCCAAAGCATCCATGGCCGGAGGATCCGTTGACGGCGGCGCCTACCCGCCGCGCCAAGCGCCGTGGCGAATAGTTACAATTTTAGTCATTCGGATTACCCCGCGCTGACCATGCCCGGATCCACGGCCGATGGCGGCGCGTTCATTAAGCCGGCCTTGATCCTCGCGTGCGAGTATCGTCCCATCATTGGACCCCGCCATGCGCCAACTCGCCATCTTTGCGGCCGCTTTGGTTGTGGCCGGCGGCTACGCGGCACGATATGCCGACCGCGCCACCGAGACACCCGCCGTCACCCAGGCGGCGGTGTCGCAGCCGTCCTACGAACCGCGGGAGCCAAGCACCTCCGGCCGCAGCCTGATGGTGGACAGTGATCGTCAGGGGTCATTTTCAGATCGAAGCTAGGGTGGACGGACGTTCATCGACTTCGTCGTCGACACCGGCGCGTCGCTGGTCGTTCTGCGTGAATCGTCAGCAGCGGTGGCAAGCATTCGGCCGCAACCGCGCGACTACACCGCGACTGCCATGACCGCCAATGGCAAGATCAAAGCCGCCCCAGCCAAAATTGACCGCATCGAGGTTGGCGGCATACTGTCTTTGACGTGCCGGCCATGGTGCTGCCCGACGAGGCGTTGGGTAAAAACCTGCTGGGCGTCTCGTTCCTCTCGCGCCTGAGACGCTACGAATACGCCAACGGCCGATTGCTGCTCGAGCAATAATTGCCGCTCGTTTCGGTGTAGCCGCGAAGGCTTCCGATACCTCGCCATTGTGGACTGCGAACGCTCTAGGTCACGGTCAAACACCGGTGCGACGGGGACCGCTTTCCGACTTTCCGGCGTTAGGGTATTTGAATCCCGCCCTTGTTGAGGATCTGATGTTTCCCACCCCGAAACCCGCACTCACCCCAAATACCTACGCATATGAATCCGCGCCGCTCGTTAAGCCGACCGGGTTTCGCGAATACGATGCGCGCTGGCTCTTGGAAAAAGAGATCAACCTGATGGGGATGCAGGCCCTCGGATTGGGCCTCGGCACGCTCATCCGTGAGCTCAACGTAAAACCGCAGATCGTCACCGGCCACGACTTCAGGAGCTATTCGTCAGCCGTGAAGATGGCGCTTGTCTCGGGTTTGATGGCTTCTGGCTGCAAAGTTTATGACATCGGCCTTGCCATAACGCCCATGGCCTATTTCGCCCAATTTGATCTCAACGTGCAGTGTGTCGCCATGGTGACGGCGTCGCACAACGATAACGGCTGGACTGGCGTAAAAATGGGCGCGAACAGGCCTCTCACTTTCGGTCCGGTGGAAATGAAGCGCCTCAAGGAAATCGTGCTGAGCGGCAAATTCGATTTCAAAGTTGGCGGCAGCTACGAGTTCGTGGAGAATTTTCCCGAACGCTACATCGCCGATCTCACCAAGCGACCAAAGATCAAGCGCAAGCTCAAGGTTGTCGCGGCCTGCGGGAACGGAACCGCCGGCGCTTTCGCGCCGAGAATATTGCAAGCGATCGGATGCGACGTCGTACCGCTGGACTGCAATCTCGATCACACGTTTCCGCGATACAACCCGAACACCGAAGACATGAAGATGCTGCACGCCATGCGCGATGCAGTGCTGGTGAACCGGGCGGACGTCGCGCTGGGATTCGACGGCGATGGAGACCGTTGTGGCGTCGTGGACAACGAAGGCGAGGAAATTTTTGCAGACAAGGTCGGCGTGATGCTGGCGCGCGATATATCGACGCTGCATCGAAACACCACTTTTGTGGTGGACGTGAAATCGACCGGACTATTCCTCACCGATCCGGTGCTCAAGGAAAATGGCGTCAAGGCCGACTACTGGAAAACCGGTCATTCGTACATCAAGCGTCGCGTGAACGAGCTTGGCGCGATAGCGGGTTTCGAGAAGTCGGGGCACTTCTTCTTCAACAAACCATTCGGCCGAGGCTATGACGACGGCATGGTCTTCGCACTCGCCGTCTGTGACATGCTTGACCGCAACCCGGGAAAGAGCATGGCCGATCTTCGCAACGCGCTGCCGAAGACGTGGGGCTCGCCCACGATGTCACCTCATTGCGATGACGAGAAGAAATATGGGGTTGTTGATGCGGTGGTGAAGCACTTCGAGACGGCCAAGGCGAAGGGCGAGAAGGTTGCAGGCCAGCCGATCCGTGAGCTGGTTACCGTGAACGGGATTCGGGTCACTGTTGAAGATGGAACCTGGGGCCTGGTGCGGGCTTCCTCAAACAAACCTGAACTGGTGGTGGTCGTGGAAAGCCCGGTGTCCGAACAACGCATGCGCGAGATGTTTCAGGCGATCGATAGCGTGCTGCGCACGCATCCGGAAGTTGGTGCTTACAACCAGACGATCTGACGCGCGACGGCGTCAGGACTTTCTCCGGCTCGCCTGCCGATTGCCCGATCTGCCTTCGGTCAGCACTTCCAGCAACGCCGAAATTTTTGGCGAACGGGCGCCCTTCCGCCAGGTCAGCACGGTTGGCGCGTGACTGAATTCTGCGGGCAGGGGATGGATGCTGAGTTTGGCCTGCGGAAACGTCGTGAGCACCATGCGCGGCAAAATCGAAATGCCCATGCGAGCAGCGGTGCATCCGATCAGCGCATGCCAGGACGTCATTTCGATGATGCGCTCGGGAAGGACCCCCGCGCGCGCGAACCATTGCTGCATGCGCAGGCGATAGGCGCAGCCATGTTCGAAGGCAAGCAGCGTCTCCGATATGACATCGCGCGGTGAACGGATCGGCTTGTGCCCGGCTTCGGCCACAAGCACCAGCTCTTCATCATAGACTACCGACTTGTCCAATGATTGGTCGTTGACCGGCTCGGCAACGAGCGCGGCATCGAGTTCGCCGGAGAGCACTGCGGCCAGCAGGCGCGGGATGGTGTCGGAACGAAGATCGAGCTCAACCCCGGGATAGCGGCGGTGAAAGACGCTGAGGGGCTCCGGCAGGCGGATCGCGGCTGCGCTCTCGATGGAGCCAAGATGCAATGGCCCGCGGGGCGCGCCGTCATGGATCGCATCGCGCGCTTCCTGCGCGAGGTCGAGCAGCCGGTCGGCATATTCGAGCAGCAGCTTGCCTGTGGGCGACAGGTGCAGGCGCTTCCCCTCGCGGATGAACAGGTTGACGCCGAGATCCTCCTCGAGCTGCCGCACCCGCGTTGTCACGTTGGACTGCACCCGGTTGAGCTTTTCGGCAGCGCGCGTAATCCCGCCCTCGTCGACGACCGAGCGGAAGATGCGCAAATCGGCCAGCTCCATCGTTCTCTCCATGAGAATAAAACAATTATAATTATTCATTTTATGAGATTTATGCCCAGGCGTAAAGACCCTGCTGATAGCAATGGAGACGTTGTCATGCGGCACGAAACGATCGATTTTTCAAAGTTGGACTACAGGCAGCTTCCGCCCGAACAGCGTACTGTGGTGAGGCGTTTGGCGCTCGCGCGGGCTCATGCCGCGCGCAGACAAGCGCTGCAAGAGACGCTCGCCGGAATTGCAGTTTTTTTGCGAAAGCTCGTGGTCACATCCGCGCTTTGGCACGAGGCCATGCGCGTGCGTCTCGCCCGACGCAGGGCGGCGGGAGAGTTGCGTTCGCTCAATGACCGCGAACTGAAGGATATCGGCGTCTGCCGCTGCGAGATCAATGCGCTCGTCTTCGCTGGCCGGGCGTAAAGCAACGTCCGTAACGGGTGCGGCACGCGATGGTCCTGTAGTATTGCTACACCATGCGTATCGCCATTCTCGGCGCCGGCCCGGCGGGCTTGTATCTGGCATATTTGATCAAGCGCCGTCGTCCGGACTGGGACGTCACCGTCGTCGAGCAGAATCGCGCCGATGCCACGTTCGGCTTTGGCGTCGTCTTCTCCGAGCGCGCGCTGGAATTTTTGCGCGACGACGACGAGGCCACCTATTCGGCGATCGCGCCGCATGTGGAATCCTGGTCGGATATCGCTCTCGTGCACTGCGAAGAGCGTGTCGTGATCGACGGCATTGGGTTTGCCGCCATCGGTCGGCTCAAGCTGTTGGAAATATTGCAAGCTCGTGCCCGCTCAGTCGGCGTCGAGCTGATTTTCGGACGCGTCGTTACAGAACTGGATGAGTTGGGCAATGCGGATCTCATTGTTGGCGCCGATGGCGTCAACTCGCTCGTGCGACGCACCCATGAGCAGCAATTTGGCGCCAGCACAAAATTTCTGACAAATCATTTTGCCTGGTTCGGAACAACCAGGCGCTTCGGAACGCTCACCCAAACTTTTATCGAGAATGACGTGGGATTTTTCAACGCACATCACTACCGGTATGCGCCCGAGCTCAGCACGTTCATTGTCGAAGTCGATCAAACAACATTCGCGCGCGCGGGTTTCGCGCAAATGAGTGAAGCGGAAACACGAACGCTCTGCGAACGGGTGTTCGCGGGAGCGTTGGCGGGCCATGCGCTCATATCGAATAATTCGATCTGGCGCCGTTTTCCAATTGTGCACAACGAGCATTGGCGGGCTGGCAATTGCGTGCTGATCGGCGACGCCCTGCACACCGCACACTTCTCGATCGGCTCCGGCACGCGTCTCGCCATGGAAGATGCCATAGCGCTCGACCAAGCCATCGCTGCGCAACCGGGCGAAGTGTCGGTAGCGCTGGCGGCCTACGAATCAGCGCGTCGGCCGATTCTCGAGAAACTCGTATCAGGCGCCAATCGCAGTGCGGTCTGGTACGAGCAATTTGCCCGGCACATGCAACTGCCGCCGCTCGACTTTGCGATGAGCTATATCACCCGGTCCGGGCGAGTTGATCTCGATCGCCTGCGCAAACAATCTCCGCGCTTTGTGGCTCGATATGAGCGTCAACGGAACTGATTTCTGTCCCTCGTCGCGGCTGCGATCGCCACGGGATTTGGAATTTGGGCAACACATTTCGTGGCGATGCTGGCGGCAAGCAAGGTGCTTGAAGCTTCGGAAACAGTCGAGGCCGCGGCCAAAAGCCTGCAGCGCGGCATTGAAGGCTTTCTGAGCCGCGTCGCGGTGTAACCGCCGCCTGACTACTCCTTTTCTTCCTTGAACGTGTCGCGGAACGGATGGGCGGGGTAGACGCCGAGCACCGTCAGCTCCTTGGAAAAGAACGCAAGTTCTTCAAGCGCGAAAACCAGCGCCCGATCGTCGGGATGACCCTCGACGTCGGCGTAAAACTGCGTAGCGAAGAAGTTGCCGCCCACCATGTAGCTTTCGAGCTTGGTCATGTTCACGCCGTTGGTGGCGAAACCGCCGAGTGCCTTGTAAAGCGCGGCTGGCACGTTGCGAACCCTGAACACGAAGGTCGTGATGACCTTGCCGTTGCCCGGCTGAGCCCATTTTTTTTCGCGCGACAAAACGATGAAGCGCGTCGTCGAATGCGATTCGTCTTCGACATTTTCTTTCAGGATTTCGAGGCCGTAGATTTCCGCCGCCAGCCTCGATGCAATCGCCGCCCGCGTTGGATCCTTGGCTTCCGCGACCTCGCGCGCCGAGCCCGCCGTATCCGCCGCGACCACCGGCTTGAGCTTCAGTTCGCGGATAATGCTGCGGCACTGGCCGAGGGCCATCACATGGCTCTGCACCGTTCTGATCGTTTTGAGCGTAGCGCCCTTTGGGGCCATCAATTGATTGCGTATCGGCAGAAACCATTCCGCAACAATGTGAAGACCTGCGGTCGGCATGAGATGGTGAATATCGGCAACACGCCCGGCTACCGAATTCTCGATTGGAATCATGCCCAGGTCGACATCGCCGGCGATCACCGCGGCAAAGCAGTCTTCGAACGTGGGACAAGGCACCGGCTCTTGATCCGGATAAGCCTCCCGACAGGCAAGATGGGAATTCGCTCCCGGCTCTCCCTGAAAAATGATCTTCTTTTTGGCCATGTCTACCCGCCTTGATCGGCGTTGCGTACGCAGACATTCGGCCTCAAGTCAACCGCCGAGCAGCCTGCGCGCCGTATCCAGGTCCGTGGGCGTGTCGACGCCCAGCGGCACGCTTTTAACCACAACGACGTCAATGCGCATTCCGGCTTCGAGCGCCCGCAACTGCTCCAGTTTTTCGCGCTGCTCGTTAATCGAAGGCGGCAAGGCAACGAAACGCTCCAACGCTGCCCGGCGATAGGCGTAGAGGCCGATATGATGATAGTGCGGCCCCGCGCCGGACGCGTCTTGGCGGCTGAAGCTTTTCGCCTGCAGGCGGTTTGGTGCGATCCGGGCGCCCATGACCTTGACGACGCTTGAATTCGTCAGCTCGGCGCGATCGGTGATGACGGCTGCCAACGTAGCGATGTCAACCTGCGGTTCGGCAAGCGGCTTCAGCGCAGCGCGGATGTCCGCGGGATCGATCGTCGGCAAATCACCCTGAACGTTGACGACGATGCTTATGTCGTGTTCGGGATCCAACGCTTCCAGCGCTTCGTAGATGCGATCTGATCCGGAGACGTGATCACCGCGCGTCATGACTGCGCGGCCGCCGGCTTTTTCCACCGCTGCGGCGACCGGCTCGGAATCGGTCGCCACAACCACGTCGCCAATTTTGGCAGCTTCAGCGCGTCGAAGCACGTGCACGATCATCGGCATTCCGTGCAGATCGGCCAAGGGCTTGCCTGGCAGGCGTGTGGAGGCGAGGCGCGCAGGTATGAGAACGATCGCTTTGGGCATCGGGATCGGGCGCGGGCCGGCTGAATGACGAGTGTCGATAATGCCCCAGGCGCTTATACGGGTTGCCATAGGTCAGGCAAACCAGTATCTCAACGGCGCCGTCAGACCCTGTCGGCGCTCGCCCGCGTTGTCACGCCCCGCCTCGGGAGCTGTCTTTCGATGGATTCCTTCGAACTTAACAAGATTCTTGGCGCCATCCTTGGCACCTGCCTGGTCCTGCTCGCGCTCAATATTGCGGCCGATGCCATTTTCACCCCCGAAAAGCCGAGCAAGCCCGGGTTCAACATCGCGGTGAAAGAGGCCGAAGGCGAGAAAGCCGGGCCCAAAGAACCCGAACAGCCGATCGAAACATTGCTCGCCAAGGCGTCGGTGGAAAAGGGTCAATCCGCCGCGAAGCAGTGCCAGGCCTGTCACACCTTCGAGAAAGGCGGGCCGAACCGCGTCGGCCCCAACTTGTGGAATATTGTAAACCGGCCGCGTGCCTCGGAAGCCGGGTTCAACTATTCGGCGGCCATGAAAGGCAAGCCCGGAAACTGGAGCTTTGATGAGCTCAGCAAGTTCCTTGGCAATCCGCGCGGCTACATCCCGGGGACGAACATGACCTTCGCCGGTCTGTCCCGCGCGGAGCAGCGCGCCGACGTCATCGATTATCTGCGTACCTTGGCGGACAACCCGGTGCCGGTGCCCAAGGCGGCGGAAGCCGCGCCGGCAGGCGGCGAACAGAAGAAATAATCCCAACGTACGCAGCACCAGCGAGTTCGATGGCCGGGTACCGCCCGGCCATTTTGCGTGACTGGCCGGCGGCTGGGACCCGGAAAATTGAGGTTACGTTGTTGTAATGCCAGTTTTGACCGCTGGCGGGGCAACGAAAAAGCGCCTAATTATCCGCGACCGCACGCTGCGAACAGGTCATGCGGGAGTAACTGGATGAAAGTCAGTCGTCGCTCTGTATTGCGCGGCAGCGCATCCGCACTGGTTGCGCCCGTGCTGGCGTCCTCAATATTGCCGAGCGGTCGCGCGGCGGCGGAGGCACCGGCCTGGAAGCACGCACTGTCTCTGTTCGGAGACACAAAATATCCGGAAGGCTTCAAACATTTCGATTACGTCAATCCCAATGCGCCGCAGGGCGGAATCGTGCGTCAACTCGCCTTCGGCACGTTTGACAATTTCAATACGGTCGTGTCGGGCGTGAAAGGAAACATCGCCGCGGGCACCGAGCTGTTCATCGAGACGCTCATGACTCCTGCGCTCGATGAGGTCTCGACCGAATATGGATTGTTGGCCGAGGCAGTCAGCTTCCCGGACGATTTTTCCGCGGTCACATATCGCCTGCGCGCCGGGGCGCGATGGCATGACGGCAAGCCGATCACTCCCGATGACGTTCTTTATTCATTCGATGTACTGAAAAAGAACAGCCCGTTCTACGGCGCCTATTATCGGCATGTGGTGAAGGCAGAGAAGTCCGGCGAGCGCGAAATCAGGTTTAGCTTCGATGGCCCCGGCAACAGGGAATTGCCGCAGATCGTCGGCCAACTGCCTGTGCTCGCGAAACACTGGTGGGAAGGGACAGACAAGTCGGGCCAGAAGCGCGACGTCACTCAAACGACGCTTGAGCCGCCGCTGGGATCCGGACCCTATCGTCTCAAGGAATTCGTGCCGGGCCGCACGCTGGTCTACGAAAAGGTCGACGACTATTGGGGCAAGGATCTCAATGTCATTATCGGCACCCGCAATTTCCAGACGATCCGTTACGAATATTTCCGCGACTCGACAGTTGCGCTCGAGGCGTTCAAGGCCGATCAGGCCGACTGGCGCATCGAAAACAGTGCAAAGGAATGGGCGACCGCTTACGACTTCCCGGCTGTGCGCGAGAAACGCGTCGTTACGGAGGAATTTCCGATCCGGAACGTGGGCGTCATGCAGGCGTTCGCCTTCAACGTCCGGCGCGAAAAATTCAAGGATCCGCGCGTCCGCCGCGCTTTCAATTTCGCCTTCGATTTCGAAGAAATGAACCGACAGATTTTTTTCGGCCAGTACAGGCGTATCGCCAGTTATTTCGAAGGCACCGAGCTTGCTTCGTCGGGCATTCCCGAAGGCATGGAGCTCGAAATCCTGCAAACGGTGCGGGACAAAGTACCGGCCGATCTGTTTACTCAGCCCTATACCAATCCGGTTGGCGGCAATCCGCAGAACGTGCGCAACAACACGCGCGAGGCTCTGGCCTTGCTTCGCTCCGCCGGTTACGAAGTTCGTAACACGAAGCTGGTTGGCGTCAGTAACGGAGAGCCATTGCACGTCGAACTGCTGGTGGAGCAGCCTGCTTTCGAACGGATCATGCTGTTCTACAAGCCGTCGCTGGAACGTCTTGGCATTGGTGTTTCCGTGCGCACGATCGACGCCTCGCAATATGAGAACAGGTTGCGCCAATGGGATTTCGACATCATCATCAACTCATGGGCTCAATCGCTCTCCCCGGGCAATGAGCAGCGCAATTTCTGGGGTTCGCAGGCCGCGGACCAGCCGGGATCGCGCAATCTGGTCGGGATCAAAAACCCTGCAGTGGACGCGCTTATCGATCGCGTGATCTTCGCCAAGAGTCGTGCCGAGCTGGTTGCGGCCACCAAGGCTCTCGATCGCGTGCTGTTGTGGAATTTCTACGTCGTTCCGCAATGGACATACGGGAAACAACGGACCGCGCGCTGGGATCGTTTCGGGCGTCCCGACGTCCTGCCTCAATACGCGGCGTCGGCTTTCCCTACGGTTTGGTGGTGGGATGCTGCGAAGGCGGCCAAGGTGCCGCCGCGGTCCTGAGTGATGAATCTCAGCCGCCGCGGCGCGTTAACGCTGCTCGCCGGCGCCGCGGCAGCCAGTGCCGGCAGCCGCATCATTCCCGCCTCGGCGCAGGAGGCCGACCGGCACGGCATGTCGGCCTTCGGCGATCTACAGTATCCGCCGGACTTCCCGCACTTTAAATATGTCAATCCGAATGCGCCGAAGGGCGGTGTGTTCTCGCAGATTGGCCCGAGCCGGCAGTTCAACCAGTCGTTCCAGACCTTCAATTCACTCAACAGCTATATTCTCAAAGGCGATGCGGCCCAGGGGATGCAGCTCACGTTCGCCACGCTCATGGTGCGCTCAGGCGATGAACCCGATGCGATATACGGCCTTGCCGCCCGCAGCGTTCGTGTTTCCGATGACGAATTGACGTATCGTTTCACCCTGCGGGATCAGGCGAAATTCCACGACGGCAGCCCGCTGACGGCGCATGACGTTGTCTGGTCGCTGACAACGCTGAAGGACAAGGGTCATCCGATCATCACGCAGCAACTGCGCGACTTCACAGGTGCGGAAGCAGCGGATGAACGCACGGTCGTGGTGCACTTCGCCGATAATCGAGGACGCGATGTGCCGCTTTTCGTCGCGGCATTGCCGATTTTCTCTCGCGCCTACTATGCGAAAAAGAATTTCGAAGAATCGACGCTGGATATTCCGCTCGGGAGCGGAGCGTACAAGGTCGGCAAGTTCCAGGTCGGTCATTTCATCGAATTTGAGCGGGTGAAGGATTGGTGGGGTGCGGATCTCCCGGTTTCGCGCGGGCAGAATAATTTCGACGTGCTGCGGTTCGAGTACTACCGCGACAGGGAAGTCGGGTTCGAGGGCTTTACAGGCAAGAATTATCTCTTCCGCGAGGAATTCACGTCACGTTTCTGGGCGATGCGCTATGACTTTCCTGCCTTCAAGGACGGACGCGTCAAGCGCGATGTGCTGCCCGACGATACGCCCTCGGGTGCCCAGGGATGGTTTATCAATACGCGGCGCGAGAAATTCAAAGACCGGCGCGTGCGCGAAGCCCTGATCGACGCGTTCGATTTCGAGTGGACCAACAAGAATATCATGTACGGTTCCTACGATCGCACGCATTCTGTGTTTCAGAATTCTCCAATGATGGCGAAAGGGAAGCCCGATGCCGCCGAGCTCGCGCTCCTTGAACCCTTTCGTGGAAAAGTGCCGGACGAAGTTTTCGGAGAAGCCTATGTGCCACCGGTGTCCGACTTCTCGGGACAGGATCGTAAGCTGCTAAGACGTGCTGCACAGCTGCTCAACGACGCCGATTGTGCACTGAAGAACGGCAAGCGGTTCCTGCCCGGCGGCCAGCCGATCACCATCGAATTTCTGATTGATGAGCCGACATTCCAGCCGCATCATCTGCCGTATATCAAGAATTTGGGCGTGCTCGGCATTGACGCAACTTTGCGCATCGTTGATCCCGTGCAATATCGCGCGCGCGCCGATGCTTTTGATTTCGATATCACCGTTGAGCGGTTCAGCTTTTCGTCTACACCGGGAGATTCGCTCCGCACCTTTTTTTCATCCCAAGCCGCCGCGACGAAAGGGTCGCAAAATCGCGCCGGTATCGCTGACCCCGCTGTCGATGCGCTGCTGGACGTCATTATCGCCGCCAAGACCCGCGAGGAACTCACCGCCGCCTGCAAGGCGCTTGATCGCGTGATCCGAGCCGGACGATACTGGATACCGCATTGGTATAAAGCGTCGCACTGGATCGCCTATTGGGACGTGTTCGGGCGTCCGGATGTTAAGCCGCGCTATTTTCGAGGTATTCCTGAAACGTGGTGGTACGATCGCGACAAGGCCGTAAGAGCAGAACAAAAAGGATAAGCGGGACCGCGCGCTTTGCGCCGGTGGAGGAATGACGTACTGAGGAGCGCATGACCGCCTATATTATTCGCCGTCTGTTGTTCATGGTGCCGACGATGTTCGGCATCATGCTGGTGGCTTTCGTTGTGGTGCAGTTCGCGCCCGGTGGTCCGGTTGAGCAGGTCATCGCCAAGCTCACCGGATCGGATACGGGCGCAACCTCGCGTATTTCCGGCTCGACCGGCGGGGATTTTGGCAATCGCGGCCTCGCGCAGGGCGCCTCACAGGTGGACGCGGTTACCTCGAAATATCGCGGCGCGCAGGGTCTCGATCCGGAATTCATCAAGAAGCTTGAGACGCAGTTCGGGTTCGACAAGCCGGCACCGGAGCGCTTCGCCCTGATGCTCTGGAACTACGCCCGGTTCGACTTCGGGAAAAGCTATTTCCGCGACGTCAGCGTGCTGCAGTTGATCAAGGAAAAGTTGCCGGTCTCGATGTCGCTCGGCATCTGGATGACCTTGATGACGTACATGATTTCGATTCCCCTCGGCATTCGCAAGGCAATGCACGATGGTTCGCGCTTTGACGTATGGACTTCGACGGTGATTGTTGTCGGCTATGCGATCCCTGGATTTCTGTTCGCGATCCTGCTGATCATCCTTTTCGCCGGCGGCTCGTTCTTCGACTGGTTTCCCTTGCGAGGCCTGGTGTCCGAGAACTGGTCGTCGCTGCCCTGGTGGCAAAAAATCCTCGACTATTTCTGGCATCTCACGCTGCCGATCATCGCCATGGCCCTGTCGGCCTTCGCTACGATGACATTGCTGACAAAGAATTCCTTCCTTGAGGAAATTCGCAAGCAATATGTGCTCACCGCGCGTGCCAAAGGCTGCACCAATAACCAGGTGCTCTACGGCCATGTTTTCCGCAATGCGATGCTCATCGTTATTGCCGGCTTCCCCTCGGCATTCGTGCACGCGTTCTTCACGGGCTCCTTGCTAATCGAAACCATTTTCTCGCTTGACGGCCTCGGGCTGCTTGGCTTCGAGAGCGTCCTCAACCGCGATTATCCGGTCGTGTTCGCCACCCTTTACATCTTCTCGCTCATCGGCGTGGTCGTGAACCTGATCTCCGACCTCACGTACACGTGGATCGATCCGCGCATCGACTTCGAGACGCGGGAGGTCTGAAGTGGACGCACGGACCGGCATCAAGCCACCTGAAACCGAAGCAGTGTCGCCGATGGGGTTGGTGGCGCCGCCGACGGGGAAAGCCATAAGCCTTTCACCGCTCAACAAGCGTCGGTGGGAAAATTTCAAGGCCAATCGCCGTGGCTACTGGTCGCTCTGGATCTTTCTGACGCTGTTCGTCGTGTCGCTGTTCGCTGAATTCATCGCCAACGACAAGCCCATATTTGTCTTCGTCAACGGGCGGCCGTTTTTCCCCGCAGTCATCACTTATCCCGACACGGCCTTTGCCAAGGAGCACGATCCGAACTTGTTCGGCACCGCGGCCGACTTTCGTGACGATTACCTGATGGATCTAATTAAAAAAGAGGGAGGCATAGTCGTCTGGCCGCCCGTGCGTTTCTCCTACAACACCCAAGTCAGCAGGCCGCCATCGCCGTTTCCTTCCAAGCCGACCTGGCTGCTCACGCAAAAGGACTGCGAATTCGCCGCCTCTCATGGATTTGCGAAGTGCGACGAAGTGGAAACCAATTGGCTTGGCACCGATGACGGCGGTCGCGACGTGGTGGCTCGCCTGATCTACGGTTTCCGGATCTCGGTCCTGTTCGGTTTGGCACTGACTATCATCTCCTCGATAATCGGGGTCGCCGCCGGCGCCGTACAAGGATATTTCGGTGGCTGGACCGACCTTCTGTTTCAGCGCTTCATTGAGATCTGGACCTCGATACCTTCCCTCTATCTTCTCCTGATCATTTCTTCTGTTCTGGTGCCCGGTTTTTTTGTGTTGCTGGGCATATTGCTGCTGTTCTCCTGGGTGTCGCTGGTCGGCCTCGTGCGTGCTGAATTTCTGCGCGGGCGGAATTTCGAATACATCCAGGCAGCGCGCGCTCTCGGCGTGTCGAATACGGTCATCATTTTCCGCCATCTGTTGCCGAATGCGATGGTCGCGACCATGACTTTTTTGCCGTTCATCCTGTCGTCGTCGGTGATGACGTTGACCGCGCTTGATTTCCTTGGCTTCGGTTTGCCCCCTGGCTCGCCGTCGCTCGGCGAACTGCTGTCGCAGGGAAAAGCAAACGTGCAGGCACCGTGGCTCGGCTTTACGGGCTTTTTCAGTATCGCGGTCATGCTCTCGTTATTGATCTTTATCGGCGAGGCCGTGCGGGATGCTTTCGATCCAAGGAAGACCTTCCGATGAGCGCGCCTGAGCCCATTCTCTCCGTTCGCGACTTGTCGATCGCCTTTGGACGCGGAAGCCGTGAGGTGCTGGCGGTCGACCGCATCTCGTTCGACGTCGGCAAAGGCGAGACGGTGGCGCTTGTGGGCGAATCCGGCTCCGGCAAGTCGGTCACTGCGCTCTCCGTGATGAAGTTGTTGCCGTATCCGGCCGCGCATCATCCGTCGGGCTCGATCAAGTTTGAGCGCCGCGAATTGTTGAACATGCCGGAGCGGCAGATTCGCGAGGTGCGCGGGAACGAGATCGCGATCATCTTTCAGGAGCCGATGACTTCGCTGAACCCCCTGCACACGATTGAAAAGCAGATCCGTGAAATTCTTTTTCTGCACCAAGGACTTAATGGAGAAACTGCACGAACCCGGATCATCGATTTGCTCAGTCAGGTCGGCATCCCGGATCCGGTCGGGCGGTTGGGCAGTTATCCGCATCAACTATCCGGCGGTCAACGTCAGCGCGTGATGATCGCGATGGCGCTCGCCAACAGGCCAGACCTTTTGATTGCCGACGAACCGACCACCGCGCTTGACGTGACGGTACAGGCCCAGATCCTGAAATTGTTGAAGGACACCCAGACGCAGCTCGGCATGTCGATGCTGTTCATCACGCACGACCTTGGCATCGTGCGCAAGCTTGCCGACAAGGTCTGCGTGATGCAGCGCGGGAAAATTGTCGAGCAGGGCCCGGTTGAGCGCGTTTTCACCGCTGCGGAGCATCCTTACACGCGCGCATTGCTGGCTGCCGAGCCGAAGCCTGATCCGGCGCCACCCCGTCCGGAGGCTCCTGTCGTTGTCGAGACGAACGAATTAAAGGTTTGGTTTCCGGTCAAACGCGGCGTGCTGCGCAAGGTCGTCGGCCATATCAAGGCAGTCGATGGCGTGAGCATTGAATTACGAAAGGGCGAAACGCTTGGGGTCGTCGGCGAATCGGGTTCGGGCAAAACGACTCTCGGTTTGGCTATTCTGCGACTGATCTCCTCGACCGGGCCGATCGTATTCATGGGAAACTCCATTGAAAGTCTCAAGTTCAAGCAGATGCGTCCTTTCCGGCATAACATGCAGATCGTGTTTCAGGACCCCTACGGCTCCTTATCTCCACGCATGTCGGTGTCGGACATCATTGAAGAGGGTCTGTGGGTGCATCATCCAGGTCTATCGAAGGCGACGCGCGAACAACGCGTTGTGGACGCGCTGACCGACGTGGGACTCGACCCCGAGACGCGGCATCGTTATCCGCACGAATTCTCGGGAGGGCAGCGCCAACGCATCGCCGTCGCCCGCGCGCTCGTGCTTGAGCCGACCTTTATCGTGCTTGACGAGCCGACAAGCGCCCTGGACATGCTTATACAGTCACAGATGGTGGACTTGCTGCGTGACCTGCAAAAGCGGCACGATCTCACTTACATGTTTATCTCACATGATCTGCGTGTCGTGGCGGCGTTGGCGAGCCGGCTTCTGGTG
This sequence comes from Pseudolabrys sp., assembly GCA_036505835.1. Lineage (GTDB taxonomy): Bacteria > Pseudomonadota > Alphaproteobacteria > Rhizobiales > Xanthobacteraceae > Pseudolabrys. The sequence continues at coordinate 23,795 of DASXST010000154.1, forward strand.
CTGCGTCACGGCAAGATGGTGGAAGAAGGCGCGGCCGCCGAGCTTTTCAAGGCACCGAAGACTGACTATACGCGCGCACTGTTTGCCGCCGCATTCAAGTTGGAAACGGCGCCAGAGGGTGTTGTGTCCCAATAAGAGCTTATGCCTGCTAATCTGCCCCCGCATGTCCTTCCGTCCCGATCTCGGCCCTAAACCCCGTCTCGGATACTCCGGCAGCCGTATAGAGCGAGCCGCGGAGCTTCGAGCCAATGACGTTGCCGTTGGCGCATTTGCGCGCGTTCCCGGCGCGGGAGCCTATGTGATCGGTGGCGACTGGATCGTGATGAAGGAAGGCGCGCCTCTCAACGAGCCTTTGTTCTCATTGACGGAGGCTGAGACATTTGGTCCTGCGGTCGAAACCATATTTCTTGGCCTGCTCGATGGAGCGCCGCGTTTCGGCCACGGCCTCTCGCCCCAGACGGCATTGGCCCTGAAATCGCGCGATGATCTGCACGTAACGGACCTTCGCTCGGTCGCTGTACAAGGTCTTGTCGCCGCCGATCATCTGCCACCGATCGCGGAAGCCAAGGCCGTGCTGCACTGGCATGCGCGCCATCGCTTTTGCTCAAACTGTGGCGCTGCGACAGGACTTGTCTGCGGCGGCTGGCGTCGCGACTGCCCGCAGTGCAAGGCCGAGCACTTTCCGCGCACCGATCCCGTGGTCATCATGCTGGCTAGCGACGGCGAGCGGTGCCTGCTCGGCCGCTCGCCCCGCTTTGTACCGACCATGTGGTCGTGTCTCGCAGGATACGTTGAACCGGGTGAATCGATTGAGGATGCGGTGCACCGCGAAACGCGCGAGGAAGCGGGCATTAGCTGCGGCAAGGTGATTTATTTTGCCTCGCAACCATGGCCTTTTCCGACTTCGCTGATGATCGGTTGCCACGCCCGGGCGTTGACGCACGAGATCGTGCTTGATCGGGAGGAACTGGAGGATGCCCGATGGTTCAGCAAGAGCGAGATTGAGGCGATGTTCATGCGCAAGCATCCGCAGGGGCTGACCACGCCTCCTCCCGTTGCGATTGCGCACCACATCATCCGCGCCTGGGTGGAAGACGAGATAAGCTTTGACTGATCGAAGAGCGGAAAAACCAAGGATCCTCTGCGCAGGGGGCGCCGTGGAGGATATTGTTATGCGCGTTGACCGGTTTCCCGAACCGGGCACAAAGGTCCAGGCGTCGGAATTCCTGATCACCTCCGGCGGACAATCCGGCAATGCCGCCGTTGCGATCGCCCGGCTGGGCGGTCACGTGAGCTTCGCCGGCCCGCTCGGCGCAGAAGACGACGAGTTCGCGAGCCGCATTGTCAAGATGCTGCTGCAGGAAAAGATCGATTGTACGGGGGCGATACGGGTGCCGGGCGCGATCTCCTCGGTATCGCTGATTCTGGTTGACGCTGAAGGAGAGAAGATGATCGCAACGCGCCGCGATCAGGGTCTCGGCGAGGTCGCACCGCAGGATACCGAACGCATGGTCTCCGCAGTGGACGCTGTGCTGCTCGATAACCGGTATCCGAATTTTGTCATTCCGATCTGCAATGCCGCCCAAGCTCGCGCAATTCCACGCGTTCTCGATTTCGACAAGGCGGCACCGCTCGACGATCCGCTGCTGACCGGGTGCAGCCACGTCATCTGTTCATCCGAAGCGCTGCGCGGCAGTACCGCGCTCGACGGTCTTCCCGCTGCGCTGAAAAAGCTTGGGCAACATTTCAGCGGCTTTCTTGCGGTCACCGACGGCGATCGTGGCGTCTATTGGATCGACAACGGCGAGATCCGCCACATGCCGGCATTCAAGGTGAAGTCCATCGACACGCTGGGAGCGGGAGACGTATTCCACGGAGCTCTTACCTTTCGGCTGGTGGAAACCGGCGACGTCGTGGATTCCATGCGTTTTGCCAGCGCCGCAGCGGCGATCAAATGCACGCGATTTGGCGGGTTGATGGGCGCGGCGACGCGTGGCGAAGTCGACGATTTCCTCATGCAGCACGCTCGCTGAACGACTATTTCTTTGACGGACACGGCGCGCCGCGGGGCGCGCACGCGCCGGCGAAGTCTTCAGGCGACAGGGCGCGGCCGCTCGAAGGGCTCGACAAGTGGTCGACCAAAATGGCTGCAACGCCAAGCACGACCACTGCGATGTAGACGGTACGCATCCGCTACTCCCGCGACAGGCCGAACAGCGGACGCAATCGAATGCCAACCAGGCAATCGGGCAATGCGGCCAAAAACCACAGCCAGCCATGCAGCGATCCCGAGGCAACGCCACCAACAAACGCGCCGATGTTGCAGCCAAAGCCGAGTCGCGCTCCCCAGCCCATCAGCAATCCTCCGGTCGCTGCTGCAGCCAATGACTTCAGCGGCGGCCAAGGACCAGTTGCAAAGCGCTTGCTCGCTGCTGCCGCTGCCATTGCACCGAACAGCATTCCGAGATCGGTGAGACTCGAGGTGTCGGAGAGCACCGATTCCGCAAGCGCCCGCTTGGGGCCGGGCCATTGCCAGAAAGCCGCGTGCGACAGATCGAATCCAAGTGCCGTAGCGGCTTTTGCGCCCCAGACCGTAAACGCGAACGTGACGCTCCATGGGTGACCGCCCGCGGCAAAAATCGCGACGCAGAGGAGCCGATAACGACCCCACCGATGATATACCGACGCGACGGCATGAAATTAGCGCCGCGCTTGCGGGCTACGGCGACGACGCACGCCCCGGCAATGGCGATGCTGCCAAGCGTGAGCGCCAATCTGCCCCAGGCACCAAAATAATCCGACGCCAGCACCGGATCTATTCCGCCGAGGGCAAGGAAGGCCGGCAACGAGAGACTGCCAAGTACGCTGCCGATGACAAAGAATGACAGTGCCACCAGCATGCGTCCCGATCCGCCGCCGACGGTATACAGCGTTCCGGAACCGCACCCATTGGCAAGCTGCATCCCGACGGCAAAAAAAAACGAATGCCGCGATGATCAGCGACGGGCCGAGCGGCGCGATGGCCCCACCATATTTCGGGGAAAGCGCGGCCACCGGCACCACGACGCAGGCGCAGATTGCAATGACGATCAGGCCGCCGAAAAGACCGCCCGCCTCTCCGCGCGTGAGGAACCGCCGCCAGGAGGCCGTATAACTGAACTCTGCCTTGAGAAATGCAACGCCGAGACCGAACCCGCCAACGATCAATGCGGCAGAGGCCGGCTGATGATCGAGCAGCACCAGCGCCATCAGAATCGAAGCGGATGCGAGCGCAAGGGCGAGGAACAAGCGGTCGATGCGAACGGCCGCGCCCTGATCGGGCGCGGCCAAGGTTGCGGTCGTCATGGAAACCCAGGGCGCGAATCAGGAACCGAGGCCCAAGACCTTTTTCAGATCGTCCCACTTCGTGCGCGAGGATTCAACCGGTCGATTGGCCTTGCTGGTCCACTCGACCATCGATCCGGCATAGAGCCTCGTATCTTTCCGCTCGAGTAGCTCGTGCAGAACGAACCAGTCGGTCGCCGCCCAGTGCCCCGTGTTGCAATAGCTCACTGCCGGCCCTGGCGGCACCCCGTTCGCAATGGATGCAAGCTCCGCCTTGGGCTTCAGCCGGTTTGTTTGGCTATCGTAAAATCGCGCGCTGTCTATATTCAAAGCTCCAGGGATGTGACCGTAGGCCTGGGAAGCGGAGCCTTCTCCTTGCCGAAGAAAAAAGATGCCGGCCGCGCATCGACGAGCGTAGCGCCACCTTTGCCTTCGATCGTCTCAACATCGTTGGCCAAGGCGAGGATGCTGTCGGCGACAGTCGCGGAGAAAATTTTCGGTGACGGCGGCTTCACGCCGCTTTCGAGAGGCAAACCTGCCTGCCGCCAGGCGGCAATAGCGCCGTCGAGGATCGAAACATTTTTCACCCCGACATATTTCAGCGTCCAGTAGGTACGCGCAGCTGAACCGAAATCCAGAACGTTTACTCCCGCCGGCACCACCACAACATGCGTCGCTCCGTCAATGCCAAGATCGCCGATCAGCTTTTCAAGCTCCGGCACCGTCGGAACCATGAAAGGCACGTTGTTGCGCGTGACGCGCCAACCCGCCTTGTCGTAGTCGCTGTGGACGCTGCCGGGAATATGACCGGCCGCGTAGGTTTGTACCCCGCCACCGTCTATCGCCGACCGGATATCGAGGACGACCAGATCGGGATCGGCACGATGGCTGTTAAGCCACTCCACAGTTACGAGCGGTTCGGCGTGCGCACCCGCCACCGAGGCGGCGAGCGCGGCGCCGAACAGAATCGCCGCGCCAAGGCGTCGCAAGGCGTCGGGCAGGCGCAACCGGAATAATGTTTTCATGGCCAGCGTTTTTGTTTGGCAGCCTGTGTGCGACGCCAAAGATTAGGCTTGAAATAGAATATTTTTCTCTGTTATGACAGATGTTGGCATGAAATTAGAATTATATTCCCTAGTGGTCGCGTAAGGGATATTCGTGCCAGGCCGGAGCCCTTAGGGAGAATGGATGCCATCGACCGAAAAATCCTCGCGGTTGTGCAACAGGACGCTTCGCTGTCGGTAGCGGAGATTGGTCAACGCGTCGGATTGTCCTCGACGCCGTGCTGGAAACGGCTGCAGCGGCTGGAGGCGGACGGCGTGATCACGCGCCGTGTAGCGATCGTCGATCCAGAAAAGGTTGGTCTCGGCATCACCGTTTTCGTCTCGATCGAGACCGGCGATCACTCGCAGGAATGGCTGAGGAAGTTTGCCGATCTCGTGGGCGCGATGCCGGAAGTGATGGAATTTTACCGCATGGCCGGTGATGTGGACTACATGCTGCGCGTCGTCGTGAGCGACATTGCGGGATACGATGCGTTCTACAAAAAGTTGATTGCGACGGTGCCGTTGAAAAACGTCACGTCACGATTCGCGATGGAGCGGATCAAATCCGCAACCGCGCTGCCGATCGCAGAAGGCCGGTCGTGAACGGCGTCAGTTGCAGGCTTTGCCGTCGTAAACCGGCGGGTGATCCGCGGACTCATATACATCTCGTCCGAGAGCTCTTTGCCCGTAGCGGCAATGTGGCTGAAGCCGGGGCTGAAGTCGGTCACCGGAATGTACTGATAGCTTACTTCGCTAAAAAGCGGCGATGAGTTCGGAATTGCCAGGTTCACTGGAATAGTTATGACATCGCCTTCGGCGCGTGAAGGACGCTGGCAGACGCGACACCCCATTTCACTTTTGCAATTCCCAGCTGGTATCGGGCGCGGGAACCGAGGCGCGGCCCAGCTTTATCCGAGCAATAAAACGTTAACCCTAATGACTGGTTAACTTGTAAACTGGCCTTGTTCGCGCATGATTTTTTCCCGTAACCGGTATGTCTACCGATCGACGTCCTGGCGCGATACCGCGGGGTAACATGCATCCTGTTTTTGCAAGCGCCGGCAAGACGCAGGCGACGCCGATCTGGTTTGTCCATCGTGGAAACTTCGATGCGGTGCGCACACAGTTTGGCGAGCGTGAGCGCGGGTTTATTGCCGCCGCCGGGTTCGAGGCCCAGCCTGGTCGCTTGATGCTGCTGCCCGGCGTCGACGGCAAGCTCGCCGGCATCCTGTTCGGCCTCGAAAGTCCCGAAGAAACCGATGTGGACCGTTTTCGGCCCGGGCAATTGTCGAGCCTCTTGCCACCGGGAACATATCGCTTTGCGAATGCGTCCCATGACGACCGACTGGGTGCGCTCGCGTTTGCGCTGGGCACCTATCAGTTTGCCCGTTACCGCAAAACGGAGCCGCGCATGGTGCGGCTTGTCGTGCCCGAAAGCCTTGATGGCGAGGATCTCAGCCGCATCGTCGAGGGCGTGACGCTGGGCCGTGATCTTACCAACACGCCCTCCAACGACATGGGGCCGAGCGAGCTTGAAGCGGCAAGTCGCGCGCTCGCGAAACGGCATGGCGCCAAGGTGCAAGTCACGACCGGCGACGCGTTGCAGAAAAATTTCCCGTTAGTGCACGCGGTCGGCGCCAGTTCTGAGCGATCCCCGCGCCTGATCGACATCGCCTGGGGCAAATCGGGCGATCCAAGGATAACGCTCGTCGGCAAAGGCGTCTGCTTCGACACCGGCGGTCTCGATATCAAGCCCGACACCGGTATGCTCAACATGAAGAAGGACATGGGCGGGGCGGCAACCGCGCTCGGCCTCGCGCACATGATCATGGCTCGGGGCCTGAAGGTCCGGCTCCGAGTCATAATCCCTGCCGTGGAGAACTCGATCTCTGGCGCCAGCTTCCGACCGCGCGACGTCTACGTTTCGCGCAAGGGCATTTCAGTCGAAATCGGCAATACCGATGCGGAGGGTCGGCTGATCTTGGCCGATGCGCTTGCGCTTGCGGACGAAGACAAGCCTGCGATGATTATCGATTTTGCCACGCTCACGGGCGCTGCCCGCGTGGCGCTGGGACCCGAGGTCGTGCCATTCTTCACTGCGGATGACGCCTTGGCTAACGAGATATCTCGTGCCGGGGCGGGCGAGAACGATCCGCTGTGGCGCATGCCGCTGTGGCAGCCCTATGAGACAATGCTCGATTCAAAAATCGCCGACCTGAACAACGTGGCGACCGGCGGCCATGGCGGCGCCATCACAGCCGCTCTGTTTCTGCATCGTTTCGTCACGACGAAATCATGGGTCCATCTCGACATCTTTGCCTGGACGCCGACGGCAAAGCCGGGACGCCCGGAAGGCGCCGAATGCCAGGCCGCGCGCGCCATCTATTCATTGCTTTGCAAGCGCTATTCGTGAGCAATGGTTGCTCTTGACCCCCGCATAAATCCCTTTCGGCCGGAGATCGCGGCGAGGCATCTGCAGGGGCAGGTCGAAGCCAAGCGCTTTGTCGAAGGCACGCGCCACCAGGTCATCGAGCCTGTTACTGCCGTGCGCCGCGCGGCGTCGCATGATGCTCGGCTCGACACCGAGGCGTTGCTGGGCGAGCGCGTAATGATCTATGAGACGACTGAGGACGGCTGGGCTTGGGGGCAGCTCGAGACTGACGGCTACGTCGGCTGGCTCTCGGCCAACGCGCTTGGCGCGAGTGGACCAGCTCCCACCCACAAGGTGGCAGCTCTTCGTGCAATCGTATTTCCGGGCCCCGACATTAGGTTGCCGGCCATTGCGTCGCTTCCGATGGGCGCACAGCTCACGATCGTACGCCAAGATGAACGGTTCGCGATCACTGCAACGGGTTGGCATGTGCCCGAAGCATTCATAGTCCCGATCAAGGCGCGCCAGACCGACTTCGTGGCGGTAGCAGAGCAATTCGTCGGCACGCCTTATTTGTGGGGCGGCAAGACTTCACTCGGGCTGGATTGCTCGGCCCTGGTACAGGTTTCGCTGAATGCCGCCGGAATTGCTTGTCCGCGCGACAGCGACATGCAGGAACTGTCGCTGGGGAAACTGTCCTCCTTGGCGAGCTTGCGGCGCGGCGACCTGGTGTTCTGGAAAGGCCACGTTGCAGTTGCCCGCGATCCGGAGACGGTGATTCACGCCAACGCGCACCATATGATGGTGGCAATCGAACCAGCATCGGAAGCGATAGCGCGCGTCAAGGCGACGGGAAGTGAAATCACCGCAGTCAAGCGGGTCGCCTAGCGCAGCAGTTCAGCAACTCGTGTCCGGTTGAGCGCCAGCCATTGCAATCCGACGATCATTGGAACGCCACGAACCGCGTTTCGGTCGAGAGCGCTGAGGGCCGCATCAATAGAAATACGCTGGACACAAACATGCTCATTGTCCGACGTCGTCAACGCACCTTCCCGCACTTCCGCAGCGTCGATGGCGGCAAGAAACATCGTGACGTCCTCGTCCGTCAGCCCCGGCGTGCTCAGAAATGTCAGCAATTCGACCAGCTTTTTGGGCGCCACGCCGATTTCTTCTTTGCATTCTCGCCGCGCAGCCTCGAACAGCGACTCGCCCGGTTCGACGCGCCCGGCTACGAACTCGACGAGATCGCCGCGGCCGTTGGCGAGATGCGCAGCCAGTCGAAATTGACGGATCAACACAATTTCCTGGCGGGCCAAGTCGATAGGCATCACGACGGCGACTTTACCGGCGATCAATACATCGCGCTCCTGCACAAGCGGGACGTCGCCGTGCTTTAAGGTCACGCTGTACCGATGGTAATCGCAGTAGGCTCGCGCAAGCACCTGTCGCTGGGAGAGTCGCCGCGTCGGCAGGCAAGTCCGCGAGTTCTCGCCGTTTCAGAGTCATTTTTGCTGCGAAATGTTTACTCCGCCGCTTCGCCGCGCGGGCGCGGGTACATGACTTCGCGCAGTTCGGGCCGTTGCCACTGTGGGCCGAGCACCCCTTGCTTTGCGCCGTAGTTTAACGCCGAGGTCACGCTGTCGCTTGTCGTGCGCATCTCGCGCGGGCGGTCAAGGCTTACGTCCACGACAAAAAGCCCGGCGCCGGTGCTCTCGAACAGGATTTCCTCGGGAGTCGCGACCATCGCGAGACCTCGCTCCGCGTGGCTGAACAGATTCTGCGTGGTGACAACAATCGCCAGGTTCTCGATCGCGCGCGACCAGATCAGGTTGCGCCAGGTGGCCCATAACCGCCGCTTATCCGTTCCTGCCGGCATGAAAATCAGTTCGGCGCCGCGTAGCGCAAGCGCCCGCGTCACCTCGGGCATGTAGGCCTCGCTGCACATCGCGAGCCCTACTTTTCCGTGTTGCGTATCGAAGACAGGGAACTCATTCCCGGCAACGTATTGAAACTCCCACCACTGCCCCCCGGTGTAGATCCATGGCCCGTTTGGATGGGTGCGGCGATAACTAGCCGGAGGGCGGCCATCGCCATAGGCCATGCAGATAAGGTTATGCGCCGTCCCTTCGTTATGGCTCAGCGGCTCGATGGTGCCGTAGACCGCATTGATCTCGTGTTTGGCAGCGGCTTCCGCAATGCGCGGTGTCGGATCGAAAGTCGCCGGCATGCGCCAGGGACCGGGATAGGTCTCGGGGAAGCAAACGAAATCCGCAGCTTCTGCCTTGGCGCGGGCAATGAAATCGACGGCATCGGCGATATTCTTTTCGGCTTCTTCGACCGGATTGGCGATGGGTTGAACGACGGCGATGCGGAATGTCATGCGCGACTCAGGAGGGCTACAGGCGGCGAGACAAGCTTGGAATGCGCGCGCGGTGCGGTCAAGCGAGCGCCTGGTCGGCCGCCGCCAGTACCTGCGCCGGCGCGAGCTCGTCGAGACATACGCTGCGGCTGCGGATATGGCGTTCGCAGCCTTCGAAGGTGCAAGGCATGCAGGGCAAGGGGTTCTGCACAATCCAGACGTTGCCCCGGTTCTGGATTGTGTCGCTTGCATTCCACGGGGTCGCAAGTCCGCCAACCGGCCAGGGACCCCACACGCGTGGATCCGTCGGCCCAAACACGGCAACGGTTCTGCAGCCCGCCGCGGCGGCAAGATGGGTCACCGCTGTGTCGGGCCCGACATAGAGGCGCGCATTTTCGAGCAGGTTCATCATGCCCGGCCATTCCATCTGATGAATTTCGACGATGCCGCCCCAGACTTCTTCGAGATAACGACGCTCGGCCGCGCCGGGGCCGCCGATCGCGACCACGGAAAGGCCGCGCTTTGCAAGACCTGAAGCGAGCGCGCGCCAACCCTCCGGCGTCCATTCCTTGTAGGTGAACATTGGCGCTGCGTGGATGAGGGCGTAATTGCTGCCGGGCGGGCCCTGGGAGGTTGGCGCCGCCGCTGGACAAACCAGTTCCGCGACGCGTTCGATTCCCAGGACGTCGGCGAGACGCAACATCTGCTCGACGCGGTGCAATTTGTCGTCTCCCGGGACGCGTCGGTGCAACGCAACGCGCTTGAGTTTGCGCGCAAGCCATGGGTCGTCGCTGGTTGTAATTCCTGCACGAAGCCGGCCGGCGGCAAAGGCAAAGACGGTGGGGCGATCGCCGCTCTGGGTCGAGATGGCGATGTCATACCGGCGCCAGAGGCGAGCCAGGAGCCGCGCGCTCGCCGCTGCTGTTGGCCTCTCCGGCATGGCGATAACGCGATCGATGTCCGGATTACCCGCGACAATTCCCGCCGTATTGGCAAACGTCAGCACGTCGATTGTCGAACGGGGCCATGCGCGGCGCAGGCCCCGAATCAATGGCGTGGTTAGCAGCAGATCGCCAAACCGGCGCAGGGAGATCACAAGAATTCGGGATAGCATCTCAGTCATCGTGAATTTTACTGTCCTCGCTGACCGTGCGCCAACGCGACGATACCCCGGGGTTTGAGCAGCTGCCGCAATGCATCGATCAAAATTGTCTGCTGGCCTCGCTCATAGGAGATCGGCGGCTTCATTCCCCAGACCGGCTTGGGCCACGCGGCATCCGTGTGCCGACGCGCGATGATGTGTACGTGCAGCTGCGGCACCTGGTTGCCCAACGCGGCGATGTTGAGCTTGTCGCATCGCGTGACGGTCTTGAGCGCATCCGCAACCGCCGCGATCTCGCCAAGCAATTGCACTTGCGCGTTATCCTCGAGATCGATGAGTTCGACCAGCCCGGGCAGCCGAGGCACCAGGATCAGCCATGGGTAATTCGCGTCGTTTGCCAGAAGGACGCGCGCGAGGGGGAGGTCGCCGATCGGAACTGTGTCTTGCGCGAGCTGGGCATGCAGCCACCAATCCTTCGCAACACCTGAATTCATTGGACGATTCCGCAGGATTCTTTCGGAGGAAAGCTAGCAGACCTCTCGCCGGCCTGCTTGCTTTCTCGCGCCATTGGTCCGATATAGAACCTGGGAGGTTGGCGGTGGACGAGCCACTCGCCAACCGGGTCAGGTCCGGAAGGAAGCAGCCCTAACGAGCGCGGTTCGGGTCGCTCGTCAGCCTCCCACCAACCCCCCGATTCGTTCGGAATAGCCCGCGCTTCGCGCGGCAGCGAAGCGGATGGCACCATGAGCGAGCCTGAAAAATCCACCGTTACCGGTTCCGCTCCGGCCGAGGCGTCGGTCGACCGATATCGCGTGCTCGCACGCAAATATCGTCCCGCGAGCTTCGGCGATCTCATTGGTCAGGATGCCATGGTGCGGACGATTTCGAATGCATTCGAGAGCGGACGTATTCCGCAAGCCTGGATTCTCACCGGTGTGCGCGGTGTCGGCAAGACGACGACGGCGCGCATTCTGGCGCGTGCGCTGAATTACGAATTGCCTGATGGTTCAGTGACCGAACCCACGGTCCGGATGCCGGTCATGGGCTTGCATTGTCAGGCTATCATCGAGAGCCGCCATCCCGATGTGCTGGAAATGGACGCCGCGTCCCACAATAGCGTGGAGGACGTGAGGCAAATCAACGACGCCATCCGTTATGCGCCGATGAGCGCGCGGTACAAAGTTTACATTCTAGATGAAGTGCACATGCTTTCGGGTGCCGCATTCAATGCGCTCCTTAAGACCCTCGAAGAGCCGCCGCCGCATGCCAAGTTCATTTTTGCCACCACCGAAATCCGCAAGGTGCCCGTAACCGTCCTGTCGCGCTGCCAGCGGTTTGACATGCGCCGCGTGGATGCCGCTACGTTGATCAAGCATCTTGAGAGCATCGCATCGAAGGAAAAGGTGGAGGTTGAGCCGGCGGCCCTCGCCCTGATTGCGCGCGCAGCGGAAGGCTCGGTGCGCGACTCGCTCTCGTTGTTCGACCAGGCGTTTGCCCACGCCGCCGGGCCGGTGCGTGCCGAAGATGTTCGACAGATGCTGGGCCTGGCCGATCGGGTGCGCGTGGTCGATCTATTCGAGGCTTTGATGAAAGGCGATGTTGCTGCCGCCTTGCGGGAGCTTCGCGATCAATACGACAGCGGCGCCGATCCCGCCGTCGTCTTGAGCGATCTCGCCGAATTCACGCATTTTGTCACGCGCGTCAAGGTCGTTCCCGCGGTTGCAGACGATGTGTCGCTTTCCGAGGCCGAGCGCACGCGTGGCCGCGCATTTGCAGCGCAACTGTCGATGCGCGTGCTTTCCAGAGCCTGGCAAATGTTGTTGAAGGGGATTGCCGAAGTGCATGAAGCCGGTCGGCCGCTTGCCGCCGCGGAGATGGTTCTGGTGCGAATTGCTTATGCCGCCGACCTGCCCACGCCGGATGAGGTGGTGCGCTCGCTGAGCGAGAACGTCTCCGCGCGTCCGCAAGGCAGCAGTGGCAGTTCGGCGCAGCCGGAGACCTATGCGGCCCGATATGAGACGCCTCGCGGCTCGCCACGGTCATCGGCCGCGGTGTCGCCGCGTCCGACCGACGAGCCGATCGCAAGGGCCGAACAACCTGCGGCCAGGCCTACGCTTGCCATTGGTTCATTCGAGGAGTTGATTGCGCTGGCTGCAGAAAAACGCGACATCGCCGTGAAAATGGCGCTCGAACGCGATGTCCGGCTGGTGCGCTGCGAGGATGGCCAACTCGAGATTGCGCTTGAGCCAAGCGCGACGAAAACGCTGGTGCATGATCTGCAGCGGAAGTTGGCCGGCTGGACCGGAAAGCGCTGGATCGTCGTCGTGTCCAAGGAACAGGGCGCGCCCACGCTTCGTGCGCAGGCGGAAGCCCAGCAGGCGGAGATCGAGCGGGGCGTGCAAAAAGATCCGCTGGTCCAGGCCGTGCTGAGCCGGTTTCCGGGCGCGAAGATCGTCGGTGTGACGCAGAACTCTGACGCCGCGGACGCTATCCATAATGTTTCCTCCGACAGCGAGGACCAATGACATGCCGGATTTCCTTGGGCTAATGAAACAGGCGGCGCAGTTGCAGTCCAAGATGCAGGCCATGCAGGCCGAACTCGACCAGGTTGAGGTCGAAGGAACCGCAGGCGGGGGCTTGCTCACTGTCATTCTGACTGCGAAGGGGGACCTCAAGGGCATCAAAATCGACGATTCCCTGCTCAAGCCTTCGGAAAAGGAAATTTTTGAAGACCTCCTGGTCGCGGCGCACGCCGACGCGCGACGTAAGGCAGAGGCCGTGTTGCAGGAAAAGATGAAGTCGCTCACTGGCGGTTTGCCGCTGCCGCCCGGATTAGGGTTGGGATGAATATGGTTCGTGAGCTCTCGTGGTCGTCATGCCCGGCCTTGTGCCGGGCATCCACGTCTTGGATGGATTAGTCGATGCCCGCCGCCGTTGCCGGACCTGAGATCGAGCGCCTGATTCAATTGCTAGCGCGGCTGCCGGGGCTGGGTCCCCGTTCGGCTAGGCGCGCGGCGCTGCATCTCATTAAAAAACGCGAGCTGCTGATGGCTCCGCTCGCCGCCGCGCTCGAGACGGCGATGGAAAAAATCGAAATATGCAAGATCTGCGGTAACATCGACACGCAAAATCCCTGCACCGTCTGCACCGACGGCAAGCGCGATGCTTCGATCATCGTCGTCGTTGCCGATGTTGCTGATCTTTGGGCGCTGGAGCGCGCGCATGCGATAAACGGCCGCTATCACGTACTAGGCGGGACGCTGTCGCCCCTCGACGGCGTCGGTCCGCAGGACCTCACGATCGAAACGCTGGTTTCGCGCGCGCACGAAACGTCCGTGAAGGAAATAATTCTTGCGCTCAATGCCACCGTCGACGGCCAGACCACGGCGCACTACATCACCGAACTGTTGCACGACGCGAACCTGAAGGTAACGCGGCTTGCGCATGGTGTGCCGGTCGGCGGCGAGCTCGACTATCTTGATGAAGGCACGCTCGCCGCGGCGATCAAGCAGCGAACGCTGTTCTAGCCCGCTCCATACGTCTCAATGACGCCGAGGGCGCCGCCCCAGAGACGCTGGCCGTACCATGCTCTTCATCGCCGTTTCGCGGATAACGTTTTGAAATGTCCGCCACGTTGTAGCCAGGCGAGCAAGATGAAACTTGGAATGCTGGCGGCGACGCAAATGACGAAATACCACATCCAGCCCGTCGTCGCCGCGATATAGCCAGAACCAAGCGCGAGCACCGTGCGCGCTAACGCAAACAGCGCGGTCAACAGGGCGTATTGCGTGGCCGTATGCAGCGGGTTGCCGCAAAGCGCCGAAAGATAGGCAACAAAAATCACGGTTCCGATACCGCTGGTGAAATTTTCGGCAGTGATGGCGAAGGTGAGCCACGCCACGTCGTGTCCGACAACCGCCTGCCAGGCGAAGGCGAAAATCGCTACCGCTTGCAGGATGCCGCCGATCCAGAGGCTGGTGACCATCGGCAAGGCGCGCGCCACGAATCCGCCGGCAAATCCGCCCGCAATCGCTGCGGCAAATCCGACGCCCTTTATGATGGTGGCGAGCTCGACGCGCGTGAAGCCGGTCTCGAGAACGAATGGCGTCGTCAACGCGCTCGCAAGCGTGTCGGCAAATTTAAAAAGCATCACGAAGGCCAGCACCACGATAGCCATATCGCGTGACAGGAATTCGGAAAAACTGGCAATCGCCGTATCGCTCACGCGTTTCCATGAGCTCTCGCGCGCATGCGCGGAGTGATCGGCGGCGGCAGCTTCCGATTTCGCCGGTTCTCGGGCCAGCAGCGTTGCTATAATGCCAACCAGGACGAGCGCCGACATCGCAACGAAGGTGGCGCGATAGGCGGCCTGTTTATCGAACCCGAGCTGCATGAAGCCGCTCACGAGGAACAGGGCGCCGGCGCTCGAGACGAGTACCGCGATCCGGTAGGCGGCGACATACGACGCCATGCCGGCAGCCTGTTCGTTTTCTGGCAGGCTTTCGACTCGGAACGCATCGATGACGATATCCTGCGTTGCCGAAGCGGTCGTTACCAGCAACGCCGCGCCGGCGACAAGCCAGGGCGAAGACGCGGGGTCGTTAATCGCCAGGAATATGATCGAGATGATCAGCAGGATTTGCGTCAGCATAAGCCAGCCGCGCCGGCGTCCGAGCAGGCGCGAGAGCAGAGGCACGTCGAGCGCGTCAACCGCAGGGGCCCATAGCGGCTTCGCCCAATAGGGCGTTCCCACGGCCGCGAACAGTCCGATCGTCCGAATATCAACGCCGGTTTCCGTCATCCAAGCCTGCAACGTTTGGCCGGCTAGTGAAAACGGCAGTCCGGCGGAGAAACCGAGCAGCAAAACAATCAGGACGCGCGGCTTGAGGTAGACGGCTGCCGCGTCGAACCAGAACGGCCGGGCCCGCGCGTCGGGGGAAACTGTCATTGCCTATTCGCCGGCTTCGAGCCTGCGCGCGCCGGGGCCGGGCAGAATGTCTGCGGTCGGCGGTTCGTCCGCGAACTCGACATCCTGAATCCTGTCTCCGCGGCTCACGATCTTGTCGGTTGATACCAGGATCTGGCGGATATCGCCGTTTGCCTGGCCGAAGTGTTTTTCCAGGTTCGTAACCCGATCCCGCAGACGAATAACGTCCTCGACCAGAAGGCCGACTTCCGTCAGGATTCTGCCGGCCGCCTCGCGCATGCGCACATCCCTTCGGATCTGCTGAATCACCTGAATAGCCAGCATCAACAAGGATGGCGAAACGATGATCACCTTGGAACGATATGCCTTCTGGAAGATATCGTCGAAGCCGTCATAGAGCTCCGCATAAATCGATTCAGAGGGCACAAACATCAGCGCCATGTCCTGGGTCTCACCCGGGATCAGGTATTTGTCGACAATGTCGCCAACGTGCTTGGCAATGTCGGCACGGACGCGGGCGATAGCGAGCTTGCGCTCATCTTCGCTTTTTGCTTCCCGAAACGCGGTCACCGCCTCGAGCGGGAATTTTGCATCGATGACCAGGGGAGGACCATCGGGCAAGTGCACGACGCAATCCGGCCGTGCCTTGTTGGTCAGCGTAGTCTGGAACTCGTAGCAATCCTTCGGCAGGCCGTCCTGGATGATCATTTCCATCCGCGCCTGTCCAAAGGCGCCGCGCGACTGCTTGTTTGCCAGCACAGTCTGAAGGCTCGTTACCTGCGAGGCGAGATCGGTAATATTTTTCTGCGCGCCGTCGATCACCGCGAGCCGCGCATGCAGCTGCTGCAGATGCTCGGTCGTATGCTTCGTCGACATCTGCATCGATTCGCCCAATCTGGCGGTCACCGTGTCGAGCCGTTCATGCACCGTCTGCTGCAATTGGGCCTGGGCCTTGGCGAGCAGTTCGGCCATGATCTGCACCCGTGCGTTCAGATCAGCCATCCGCTGCTCGGCGACGGGGTCGGGGGGTGGCCTGCGCGGCCACACCAGCATTACGATGACAACCGTAATGCCGACTGCGACTATGGCGCCGATGGCCAGTGTAAGCTCAGGCGCATGCGCCAATAGCGCCTTACCGAAGGAGTGAAAATCGTACATTCGATGCTTCTACCTTGATTCGCGCGGGTGCGCGAACGAAGAGCGAACGGTAGGAGGATAACCCCGTAATCTCAAGGGGAAACGCCACATTGACCGCGTTATCCCAACCCCTTAAATCGCGACCATGGCGATCCGTGACATTCTCATAATTCCCGACAAGCGGTTGCGGCTGAAATCGGAGGCGGTGAAGACTGTCGACAAATCGCTGCGCGCTCTCATCGACGATATGTTCGAGACGATGTATGCCGCGCCGGGTATCGGACTTGCGGCGATCCAGATCGGCGTGCCCAAGCGCGTCGTCACAATGGACCTGGCCAAGAAAGACGAGCCGAAGCAGCCGCAGGTGTTCATCAATCCTGAGGTCGTTTGGGCTTCTGACGAAAAAGCGATTTACGAAGAAGGCTGCCTGTCGATTCCGGAATACTACGAAGAGGTCGAACGCCCCAAAGCGGTGAAAGTGAAATATCTCGATGCCGATCTCAGGCCCCAGGAGATCGAGGCCGACGGCTTGCTGGCCACATGCCTGCAGCACGAAATCGACCATACCAATGGCGTGCTATTCATCGATCACATATCGAAGCTCAAGCGCGATATGGTGGTAAAGAAATTCAAAAAAGCGGCAAAGAAGACCGAGGGCGTCAAGCCCCTGGCCGAGGATCAGGAGCCGTCGCATCATATCGGCTGATATCGCCCGCGCCGCTGCAAATTGTATACGGTAAGATCGCGCGCACTGAAGGTTTTCCTGAATGCGCCTGATCTTCATGGGCACGCCAGAATTCGCGGTACCGACGCTGCTTGATCTCGCCGCGCGAGGGCATGACATTGTCGCCGTCTACACGCGCGCATCCCGGCCGGCGGGCCGCGGTCTGGAATTGCAGCCGACACCAGTCGAGCGCGAGGCGCGGCGCCTCTCCCTTCCGATCCATACGCCGAGAACCCTGAAGGACGCGGCCGCGCAGGATGCATTCAGCGCCCCCGGTGCAGACGCGGCGGTTGTCGCGGCCTATGGCTTGCTGCTGCCAAAACCCATTCTCGACGCGCCCCGCCTTGGCTGCTTCAACGTGCATGCGTCGCTTTTGCCGAGGTGGCGCGGCGCGGCCCCCATCAATCGCGCCATTCTTGCCGGCGATCCACAAACCGGCGTCAGCATCATGAAGATGGACGAGGGCCTCGACACCGGCCCTATCGCGATGCAAGAACCCATAACCATCGCTCCCGATCTGACGGCGGGCGAACTCCATGACGCATTGGCGCGGCTTGGTGCGGACTTGATGTTGCGCGTATTGGCTGCCGCGGAACGCGGGTCGTTGCAGCTCATGCCGCAGCCGCAGACAGGGGTCACTTACGCCGAAAAAATTTCCAACCCGGAGAGGCGCATCGACTGGACGAAACCGTGGAACGAGGTTCACGACTATATTCGCGGTCTGTCGCCATTTCCCGGTGCATGGTTCGAAATCGACGGCCTGCGCGTGAAAGTCTTGCGCTCGACGAAGGGCGAGGGACAGGGTGCTCCTGGCACAGTCCTGGACGACAACCTGACCATCGCCTGCGGTGACGGCGCCGTGCGGCTCTCGCACCTTCAGCGGGCCGGCAAGCAGCCCATGCCCGCGGAGGAATTCCTGCGGGGGATGCAGATCAAGATGGGCACGCGAGTCAACTGAGCATGCCGCGCTACAAGCTCACGCTCGAATACGACGGCGCTCCGTTCGCGGGTTGGCAGATTCAGGCCGATCAGCGGACCGTGCAAGGCGTGCTGACCGCCGCGATTGAAGCGCTGACAGGCGAGAAAAGTCTGGTGCAGGGCGCCGGTCGCACCGACGCCGGCGTTCACGCGCGCGGTCAGGTCGCCCATGTCGATGTCGCCAGGAACTGGGACGTGGACACAGTGCGCGATGCGCTCAACGCACATCTGCGGCCGCACCCTATCGCTATTTTAAGTGCCGAGCGGGTATCCGATAATTTCAATGCGCGGACGTCCGCAATCAAGCGGCACTACGTTTACAGGATTATCAACCGCCGGCCGGATCTCGCGTTAGAAGCGGGTCATGCCTGGCGCGTGCCGCGTCCGCTAGACACTGATGCGATGCACGTAGCCGCGCAGCGTCTGGTCGGGAAGCACGATTTCACGACCTTCCGGTCGACCGAATGTCAGGCCAAGTCGCCGGTGAAGACGCTCGATGTTCTCAGCGTCGAGCGCAACGGCCAGGAGATAACAGTGACTGCGGTCGCGCGCTCGTTCCTCCACAGCCAGGTGCGATCGATGGTGGGCTCGCTGGAGGCCGTGGGCGAAGGCAAATGGAGTGCCGATGACCTGGCGCGCGCGTTGGCCGCCCGTGACCGCACGGCCTGTGGTCCCGTTGCGCCGCCAGACGGCCTGTATTTGATGCGGGTGGATTACTGATTCGCTGTCGTCACCGGGCTTGTCCCGGTTGGCGCCGCTTAGGATGGCGTGCCCACCTAAGCGAGATGGCCGGGACAAGCCTGGCCATGACACAACAGAAATCATCCGAAATACCGATCGATGATTTTTCGATAGATCGTCGTCAGTGCATGCAAATCTGCTATGGGCACCCGTTCATCGACCTGATGCATGGTCTGGCCGACCAGGCCAAATTCCACCACGGGACAATACTGTGTGATGAACCGGGCGTCCGAGGTGCCCCCCGTGGTCGATAGCTCAGGCTTGCGGCCGGTGACTTCGGTGACGGCCGTTGCCACCAGTTCGGTGAACGGGCCGGGGGTCGTCACGAATACACCGGCGTTCGAAGGCTCCCACTGAAACGAAAACTTTGTTTTCCCGGCGGATGCCTTTGTCGCACGCTGTTCGATCAGCTTCTTCAGGGAATCCAATGTGTGGTTGTCGTTAAAACGGATATTGAAACGCGCTCGTGCCTCGCCCGGGATCAGGTTGACGGTCTTGTTACCGACATCGATGGTGGTGAATTCGAGGTGCGAGGGCGCAAATTGCGAGCTGCCCCTGTCGAGCGGCTCGCTCTGGAGCGCCGCAATCAGCGACACCAGTCCGCGGATCGGATTTTCCGCTCGTTGCGGGTAGGCGACATGGCCCTGCCGTCCGGTCACGATCAGGTGGCCGTTGAGCGAGCCTCGCCGGCCAATCTTGATCGTATCGCCCAATGAATGCTGATTGCTCGGCTCGCCGAGAATGCAGTGATCGAATTTTTCGCCCCTCTCATCCGCCCATTTCAGCAGTTTGGGCGTGCCGTTGACGGCGATGCCTTCCTCGTCACCGGTGATCAGGAACGAAATCGATCCTTTGGGCCTCCCGGCTGCCGCCAGATGACCCAGAACGGCCGCTATGGCACACGCGATGCCACCTTTCATGTCGACCGCGCCGCGCCCGTACATTTCGCCGCCAGTGACTTCGCCGGAAAACGGCGGAAGCCTCCAGGCTTTTTCGTCGCCCGGCGGCACTACGTCGGTATGGCCGGCGAATACCAGATTCGGCGGGACGGCACCAATGCGGGCGTAAAGATTTTCGACGTCGTCGGTGCCGGGTTCGCGAAACGTCATGCGGTGGACGGTGAAGCCTGCTTGTCTGAGCATGCCTTCGAGCAACGCCAACGCTCCGCCTTCCGCCGGCGTGACTGACCGGCAGCGCAGCAAATCACGGGCAATGACGACCGGATCGGCGGACATCAACAAGGTTTCCACGGATCTGCTTGAGGCCATCGCACCGCTAATCCCTCAGCAGTTCGTTTATGCTTGTCTTTGAACGCGTGCGCTCATCCACGCGCTTGACGATGACGGCACAGTACAATCCAGGGCCTCCGGTCTTGCCCGGGAGCGTGCCGGGCACGACGACGGAATAGGGCGGCACCTCGCCTTGCGTAATCGCTCCTGTGTCGCGATCGACGATGCGGGTCGATGCGCCGAGATAGACGCCCATCGACAGCACCGCGCCGGTGCGCACAATCACGCCTTCCGCCACCTCGGAGCGCGCCCCGATGAAGCAATTGTCCTCGATGATCACCGGACCTGCCTGCAACGGCTCGAGTACGCCACCGATGCCGGCCCCGCCGGAAATGTGGCAGTTCTTTCCGATCTGCGCGCAGCTGCCAACGGTTGCCCAGGTATCGATCATGCTGCCCGAATCGACGTAGGCACCCAGATTTACAAAAGACGGCATCAGAACGACGCCGGGAGCGATGAATGCGGAGCGCCGCACGACGCAGCCGGGCACGGCACGGAAGCCGGCTTTGCGAAATCGCGCCGCATTCCAACCCTTCAATTTGGAATCAACTTTGTCCCACCACACTGCCTTTCCGGGGCCGCCGGGGACCGCGCTCATGTCGTTGAGACGAAACGACAGCAGCACGGCTTTCTTGAGCCACTGATTGACATGCCAGTCACCGTCCGCCTGGCGCTCGGCGACGCGGGCCTTGCCGGCGTCAAGCAAATCGAGCGCGGCGTTCACCGCCTTGCGTACGGCGCCCTTGGTTTTTGGGCCGATCTTGTCGCGGCCTTCGAATGCTTCCTCGATGATGCTTGCGAGTTTGTCGGTGGACATGCCAGCTCCAGCTCTTCGCTGCGGTTTGTCGGGGGCGGGGCAGGGGATGTCAAGTTTCGCTCACCGAAGCTAAGCTTGTGAGCAGGGAGAAATGCACATGAATCGGCAATCCGCGGGGCTCGGTCTGCTCCTGCTGGCGCGCAGCGCAACCAATGCGTCCGCTCATCACGTCATGGGCGGACGCATGCCGGCAACCTTCATGGACGGCTTATTGTCGGGGCTGGGGCATCCGATTATCGGGATCGACCATTTCGCGGCGGTCGTCGCGGTGGGCTGCCTTGCCGCCACGCACAACGCCGCGCCGACGCTTGTGATTGGCTTTATCGCAGCGATGATGGCGGGGGTGACGCTCACTTTGCACGGAGCTAGCGTGCCGGCCGCGGAGCTTCTGGTGGCGGTCACCGTAATAGCGCTCGGCGCGCTGCTGGTGGGACACCGGCAGATGCCGACGGGTCGCGTGCTTACGCTTTTTGCTCTCGTCGGACTCGTGCACGGTTATGCACTCGGGGAGTCGATATACGGTGCCGAGCCGACGCCGATTTACGCATACCTGATCGGTCTTGGGGTCGTTCAAGGCGCTATCGCGCTTGTGGCCGTGAAAATTGCGCGTGGCTTCGCGGGTGGGCCGACGACTCTTTCGCCGCTGAGGCTCGTGGGCGCCGGCATCGCCGGAGTGGGGCTGGCAGTGCTGGTTCAGCAAGTGGTTCCGACGGTCTGATCAACGCCGAACAATCTGCTCGAGAAATCCGGTGAGATTGTCGGTCAGATGATCGACGTATGGCGCATCGCGTCCTTCCAGCTCCCAGTCTTCGCGAAACACCTCGCGCTGCCCTTCCGGCACCACGAGCACGGTCGTCATTCCCAAGGCGTGCGGCGTTTCAAGGTTGCGCGCCAGATCCTCGAACATTGCGGCTCTTGCCGGATCGACGCCGTGCCGCGCGAGGAAACGTTGATAGACCTGCGGGAGCGGCTTGGGGTCAAGATTCGCTGCGGCAATGTCGAACACGTCCTCGAAGTGGCGATCAATTTCGAGTTTTTGCATGACTGCATCAGCGTGCTTGCGTGTGCCGTTCGTAAGGATGAGCTTGCGGCCCGGAAGATTTTCCAATGCCGCACCCAGTCCCGGATTGGGTTCGAGCGGCGAATGATCGATGCGATGCACGAACTCGAGATAATCATCGGGCTCCAACCCATGCTCGGCCATCAGGCCGCGCATCGTTGTTCCATAGCGTTTGTAGTAGTCTTTCTGCAGACGAAACGCATCGTCTTTCGATACCTTCAGGAAGTCGGAAACATAAGCGCGTATGCGCTCATCAACCTGCTGCCACAAGTTGAGGTGATGCGGGTAGAGCGTGTTGTCGAGATCGAATACCCAGGTTTCGATGTGGCCGAAACCGCGCGGCTCTGAACGCCTTGTTTCCACGAGGCTAGGGTTCCTTGAATCGCACCGTTGTTGATGGCTTACCTGTCAGATCGATGACGGCAAAATGAACGGAGGATAACTCAGCGGTGCAGCAAGGTACCGACGCCGTGATCGGTCAACAGTTCAAGCAACACCGCATGCGGCACCTTGCCGTCGAGGATTACGACGCCCTCGACGCCCTGATCGAGCGCGTAAATGCACGTCTCCACCTTCGGGATCATGCCGCCGGAGATAGTCCCGTCGGCAATGAGCTTGCGCGCGTCGGCGACTGACAGTTGTGCAATCAGGTTCTTCGATTTGTCGAGAACGCCGGGCACGTCGGTCAGCAGGAGCAAGCGCTTGGCTTTCAACGCCCCCGCAACGGCGCCGGCGAAGGTGTCGGCATTGACGTTGAAGGTGCCGCCATTGGCCGAGGTCGCCACAGGGGCCAGCACCGGAATCATCTCGCGTCCGATCACCTGATTGAGCATCGTCAGGTCGACTTTTTCGGGCTCACCGACAAAACCGAGATCAATGACTTTCTCGATATTGGAATCGGGATCAACAACCGAGCGACTGACCTTGCGCGCCTGCACCATGTTTCCGTCCTTGCCGCAGAGCCCGATCGCCTTTCCGCCGGCCGCATTGATGTAGCCAACGATCTGCTTGTTGATCGAGCCTGCCAGGACCATTTCCACGACCTCAACGGTCTTGGCGTCCGTAATCCGCAAGCCCTCCGCAAATTCCGACTTGATGCCGAGCCGCTTGAGCATGGCCTCGATTTGCGGTCCGCCGCCATGAACCACCACCGGATTGATTGCGGTCTGCTCAAGCAGAACGATGTCGCGGGCAAAATCGCGCGCAGTCTGCTCCTGGCCCATGGCATGGCCGCCGTATTTCACGACGACGATTTCCTCGTCGTAGCGCTGCATATGCGGCAGCGCCTCGACCAGAATGCGGGCCTGTTCTTGCGGATCGATCTTGGGTGCTTTGCTCATCGCGGGGTTTCTAACCGATGTCGCGGCCGTCCGACAATGCGTCAGCGGCCTCTTTCCGCCAACAAGCGCGCTATTGCCGCCCGCAATTCGGGAATACCGGTTGCATTACGCGAGGACGTCGGGATTACGCTGGGGAAGGCAGCTGGCCGCCTCGCGAGCGCTGCTTCGATTTCGGCAATGCGCGGATTGAGCTCGGGAGGTTTCACCTCATCGCATTTGGTCAAGATGACCTGATGACTGACAGCAGCCTGGCCGAGAACATCGAGCGCAGGCTCGTCTGCTGATTTCAGGCCGTGGCGTGCATCCACGAGAACATAAACACGCGCGAGGTTGCTTCGCCCGCGCAGAAACGCCTCGATCAACTCTGTCCATGCCGCAATCTTGGACTTGGCCGCGGCGGCATAGCCGTAGCCGGGCATGTCCACCATGTTGAGGCCTGCGCCATTGGAAAAGAAAATCAGCTCCTGCGTCCGACCGGGAGTACGCGAAATGCGCGCAAGGTTTTTTCGGCCGGCGAGCGCGTTGATCAGGCTTGATTTTCCGACATTGGAACGTCCGGCGAATGCGATTTCAGTGCCCCGCATCGGCGGCAGCGAGGCTGGCGTGCCTGCCGCGGCGACAAACTGCCACTGACCAGAGAACAGGCTTCGGCCAGCTTCGATTTCGGCGCGTGTGAATTGGCTCGCAGCCACCATTGTACCGCACGTCTCTGTCTTAGGCATCATGCCCGGCACTCGGATCCGGTTTCCGGCCCAGACACTAAAGACGTGGATGGCCGGGACAAGCCCGGCCACGAGCAGAAAGCTTCCGGTGACGCCGCTACTGCTGCGGCTTGTCTTTCACGAACATCGCCTTGATGTTGTCGAACAACTCAATTTTGGCGCCGTGCTTGCGCATGATGACGCTCTGCTGCAGCACGGAGAGCAAGTTGTTCCAGGCCCAATAGATCACCAGGCCGGCGGGGAAACTGGCAAGCATGAAGGTGAAGATCAGTGGCATCCAGTTGAAGATCATCGCCTGCGTCGGGTCGGGCGGCGCCGGATTGAGTTTCATCTGAATCCACATGGTGACGCCCATGATCAACGGCCAGGCGCCGACATGCAGAAAAGGCCCAATGAGGGGCAGCACAGTCGGATCAAACGGAATAAGCCCGAACAGGTTGAAGATG
Source organism: Pseudolabrys sp. (assembly GCA_036505835.1). Classification (GTDB taxonomy): domain Bacteria; phylum Pseudomonadota; class Alphaproteobacteria; order Rhizobiales; family Xanthobacteraceae; genus Pseudolabrys. Next base: position 48,178 of record DASXST010000154.1, read on the forward strand.
TTGGTCGGATCCTGGGCTGAAAGGTCATGGATCCAGCCAAAGAACGGCGCGTGACGCATTTCGATGGTGACAAACAGCACCTTGTACAGCGAGAAGAACACCGGAATCTGAATCGCGATCGGCAGGCAGCCGGCGAGCGGATTGATCTTTTCCTTTCTGTAGAGCTCCATCAGCTCCTGCTGTTGCTTGGCCTTGTCGTCCGCGTAGCGGTCGCGGATCGCCATCATCTGCGGCTGCACTGCTTTCATCTTCGCCATCGACGCATAGGATTTGTTGGCGAGCGGGAAGAAAGCGATCTTGATCAGGACGGTGATGATGAGGATGGCGAGGCCGAAATTCCCCACCAGGTGGTACAGATAATCGATGGCGATAAACAACGGCTTGGTGATGAAGTAGAACCAGCCCCAGTCGATCAGAAGATCGAAGCGGTTGAGCTTTAGTCTTTTGTCGTAGTCATTGACGACCGCAACTTCCTTTGCGCCCGCAAAAAGTCGGCCATTAACCGAAGCAGTTGTGCCCGGCGCAACGGTCTGTGCTTCGAGCAAATAGTCGGTCTGGTAGGTCGGCAGGTTACCAATGGCACCGGTGGAAAAGCGGGCCTTCAGGCGGGCAGACGTGTCCGGCACCAGAACGGCGGCCCAGTATTTATCGGTGATGCCGAGCCAGCCGTTGACGACGTCGAAAATGACGACTTTTTTTTCCGCTATGTTCTTGTATGTGTATTCCTGCAGGCCGGACTCGCCGAGCACGCCAATCAGGCCCTCATGCAGAATATAGTATCCGAGCGTTTGCGGCGTGCCGTGGCGCGAAATCAGTGCGTAAGGATACAGCGAAACCGCGCTCGAGCTCTTATTGGTGACCTCGTCCTTGATCGTGAACAGATACTTGTCATCGACTGCAATGGTGCGCCGGAATTCAAGCCCTTCACCGTTGTCATAGGTCAATATCACGGGGTGGCCGACGCCAAGTGCGCCTGAGCCCGCTTGCTTCCAGACAGTTTCGGAGTCTGGCAGCTTTACAGTTGCGCCGGCGGCGCCGGTCCAGCCGAACTCGGCGTAGAACGGATCGGCGGTGCCGGACGGCGACAGCAAGACGATCGGCGGCGACTTCGGATCGACGGTTTCACGAAACTTGACGAGGGCCAGGTCGTCGATGCGGCCTCCCTTGAGTGCGATCGAACCCTGCAAACTGCCCGTGGCGACCGGCACACGCGGCGAACCTGACAAAGCAGCCGCGCGGTCGACAGGTGCGGCGTGCGCTGGAGCGCTCGGTTGGCCGGGAACCTGTGGCGTTCCGGCGGGTGAGGGTTGCTGCGAAGGCTGGCCGGGCGCGGGCGCACTTTGCTTTTGCTGCTGGGCCTGCAGCTGCTCCTGCCGGGCCTTCTCCTGCGGACCAGCGAAGAAATATTGCCAGCCAATCAGAACAAGCGCCGACAGCACAATCGCGAGGATGGTGTTCTTATGGTCGTTCATCGAGATTCCACGCCATTGCGCCTTGCATGCACTCGTCGGAGTGCCTCTTCGAAATCCTTTGTCATTCGGTCAAACGGCATATCGAGCGCCGCACGCCTTCCGACAAGTACGTAGTCATGTCCGGCGCGAAGCCGGCTTGCGGCCGAGAGCCGCACTACTTCCCGCAAGCGACGGCGCACCCGGTTACGCTCGACGGCGTTTCCCAACTTCTTCGACGCGGTAAAGCCAAACCGGGCCGGTCCCGCGTCGCGGCGGTTGCGTGCCTGCAACACAAATGCGGCGGCCGGTACCTTGATCCCGGACGCCGCGGCCAAAAATTCCGCCCGTTGCCTCAGCCGCTCCATGCAAGAATAGTTCGTGCGGCGGCTTGCTCCCTCAGGCAGACAGCCGCTTGCGGCCGCGCCCGCGACGTGCCGAGAGGACTTTTCGCCCGCCCTTGGTTGACATGCGCGCACGGAAACCGTGACGGCGCTTGCGCACGAGCTTGCTCGGTTGATAGGTCCGCTTCACGTTTCAAGTCTCCGCCGCTCGCGCTGTGGGGAAGGAGGACCCGGTCCTCCAAACGTCTTCAAACCCCGTTCATTCGGGTCCGCACACGATTTCGCGCGGCTTATACGGGAGGGACTTGGACCCGTCAATGCGACTGCTGTGCATCTGCTGCGACCTCAAAAATCCTCACAAGGCAGTGAGATTGGCCCGACCGGGTCGGGGGCTCGTGTATAAGGCGGCAATGTCCGCAGACTTGCCCGATAGCCGATCAACAGGGTTCGTCCGCCGGCTGCTACTGCCTTTGGCGGCGTTCGCCATCTTCGCGGGAGCGGCCTACTTCATGCTCGGAGAGGGTGGCATCTCGCTTGAGTCACTGGTCCGTAACCGCGCGAGTATCGACGCTTTTGTTGCCGAACATCGACTGCTGGCGGTGATTGCGTATATCGGCATTTATATTGTCGCGGTCGCGCTGTCCGTTCCTGGGGCGGCTTTTCTAACGATGGCCGGCGGCTTTCTCTTCGGCGAGGCCGTTGGTGCCTCCGCCGCGGTTGTCGGCGCAACAATTGGAGCTGCGATCATCTTCCTTGTAGCGCGCTCTGCGCTCGGGCAGCCTCTGTTGCAGCGAGCGGGGCCTCGTGCCAGTCAGCTCGCCGAAGGATTTCGTGAACACGCCTTCAGCTATCTCCTGTTCCTGCGCCTGGTGCCCGTGTTTCCATTCTTCTTGGTCAATCTGGTTCCTGCATTTGCGGGAGTACGGCTTGGCCCATTCGTGGCGGCCACTGCGCTCGGTATAATTCCGGCAGCGCTCGTCTATGCGTTGGCAGGGACCGGACTCGACAGCGTGATTACGGCACAGAAAAATTTGTACGATCAATGCATTGTCGCCAAAGGGATTGATTGCCGCATGGTCTTCGAGCCGGCAGAGGTGCTGACGCCGCGGCTGGTGGCCGCACTTGTTGCGCTCGGTCTGCTCGCGTTGATGCCGATAGTGCTGAAATATTGCCGCGGGCGATCACGCACCGTTATTTGATGTTGTTGAGTAGGGGCTTGCAGCATGACGGAAACACTAACGCCCGACATTTGCGTACTCGGCGGCGGTCCGGGTGGATTGTCGGTTGCCGCAGCGGCCGCCGCTTTCGGCGTGCCAACTGTGCTGATTGAGCGCGGCAAAATGGGCGGTGATTGCCTTAACACCGGCTGCGTTCCTTCCAAATCTCTTCTGGCGGCGGCAAAGCGCGCCGAATTAATGCGCAGTGCGGGCCTGTTTGGGCTGAATGTTCAAGGTATCGGGGTTGATTTCGCGAAAGTGCACGATCATGTGCATTCGGTGATCGCTGCATTGGCGCCGGCGGATTCGGCGGAACGTTTTACTGGTCTGGGTGTTCGTGTCATCCGCCAGCATGGGAAATTCAAGGACCGCAATACCGTCACGGCAGGCGACGCCGAAATTCGCGCGCGGCGTTTCGTGATTGCGACCGGCTCGACGCCGGCTGTACCGCCGATCCCTGGTCTCGATAGGGGGCCTTTTCTCACCAATGAAAATGTTTTCGATCTCAAAGAGAGGCCCGAGCACCTCATTATTATCGGCGCAGGTCCGGTCGGGCTGGAATTGGCGCAGTCCTTTCGTCGACTCGGAAGCTCGGTGACCGTACTCGAGGCTGTACAGCCTCTTGCGAATGACGACCCGGAATGCGTGGCCGTCGTGCTCGATCGCCTTGAACGCGAGGGAATTGTCATTCGCAGCGGTGTAAGAGTTACCGGCATTGCTCGCGCTGGCGGTGTCGTAACGGCCACGATCGAAACGTCTGGCGCCGAGCAAACCATCACGGGCAGCCATCTGCTGGTTGCGGTCGGCCGTACCCCGCAAATCAATGAACTTAATCTTGGGGCTGCGGGAATTCTGCACGACCACAGCGGAATCATCGTCAATGCCAGGCTGAAGACGAGCAATCGGCGGGTCTATGCGATCGGGGATTGCGCTGCGGGCCATCCGGCGCTCACGCACGCGGCCAATTATAACGCTGGTCTTGTCATTCGAAATGCGTTGTTTCGCCTGCCGGTGCGCGCGGACGACAGTGCCATTCCGTGGGCGACCTATACCGATCCTGAACTTGCACAGGCCGGCTTGACCGAAGCTCAGGCGCGAGCGCGTCGAATGAAGATTAGAATCGCACGCTGGCCGTATCAGGATAATGACCGCGCGCAAATCGAGCGGGATTCGCACGGTCACATTAAAGTCATCACCACGAGGAAAGGTAAGATAGTAGGTGCGACGATAGTCGGAGCGCAGGCAGGTGAACTGATCGCGCTCTGGGCGTTTGCAATCGCGCAGGGGGTCAATATTCGGGCGTTGACCAATGTTGTGCTTCCTTATCCGACATTGTCGGAACTCGGAAAACGGGCGGCGATCGATTTTTTCGTCCCAAATTTGACCGAGCCTTGGGTGCGGCGCATCATTAGCTGGATGCGAATCTTCGGCTGAGGCGATTTTTGTCGGAAACCGGAACAGACCCAACTGAGGTGCAACGGCGGCCGGCGCGAAAATGGCGCGTCGGCCTCTCCGGCAAGTTGCTATTGCTCACCATCCTGTTCGTGATGGTAGCGGAAGTTTTGATTTATGTGCCGTCGGTCGCGAACTTCCGTTTGAACTGGCTGAACGATCGGCTGGCTTCCGCGCACACGGCGGCACTTGTGCTCGAGGCCGCGCCAAGTGGAATGGTGCCAAAAGGCCTGGCGAACGAAATTCTCACCAGCATCGGCGCGCGCGCGGTGGCGATGAAGATGGGCAATCAGCGTCGATTGCTCGCTGCCTCCGATATGCCCTCCACGATCGCGCAAGACATCGACATGCGGAATTGGTCGTGGTGGACCGCGATTTTCGACGCATTCGATGCGCTGCTCACTTGCAAGCCTGATGACGTTATGCGCGTGGTTGGCCCGGCGCCTATGGGCGGCGACTTTCTTGAGGTCATTCTTAACGAGGCGCCTCTCTGCAGGGCGATGTGGACGTTCTCGGTGAACATCCTGATGCTGTCTCTGGCTATCTCGTGCATCACCGCGATGCTCGTGTTCTTCGCTCTGCATTATCTCCTGGTGCGGCCCATGTGGCGCATCTCCGGCAACATGATCGCCTTTCGGGCGGACCCGGAAAACCCGTCGCGCATCATCGCCGAAACCGGTCGGCAGGATGAGATTGGCACGGCCGAACAGGAGCTCGGCGCCATGCAGCGCGAGCTCGCCTCAATGCTCCACCAGCAGAGGCGGCTCGCGGCTCTTGGCCTCGCGGTATCGAAAATCAATCATGACCTGCGCAACCTGTTGGCCTCTGCGCAACTCTTCTCCGATCAGCTTTCGACATCGCCGGACCCCAAGGTGCAGCGCTTCGCTCCCAAACTGATGCGCGCCCTCGAACGCGCGATCGCCTTCTGCCAGTCAACGCTGTCTTACGGCGGGGCGCAGGAGCCCCCGCCGGAGCGCAAAACCATCGAGCTCGAACCGTTGATCGAGGAGGTCTACGAAGCGCTTGGTCTTGGTCTTGACGTGCCGATCCGGTGGATCGTTGCAGTGGAGCGCGGTCTCACGGTCGAGGCCGATCACGATCAGTTGTTCCGTGTCCTCGTCAACGTGACGCGTAATGCCGTGCAGGCGCTTGAGACGCGCGGTGCACGCGATCCCGCCCGCGACCAAATCCGCATTACCGGGCGGCGAGAGGGCAGCGTCGTGGTGATCGAAGTGTCAGATACCGGGCCGGGCGTAGCCGAAAAGGCCCGCGCGCACCTGTTCCAGGCATTTCAGGGCGCGCGTGCCGGAGGAACTGGACTCGGTCTTGCCATCGCCGCGGAATTGGTTCGTGCGCACGGTGGCGAAATCCGCCTGGTGTCGGGGACGATTGGCGCCACTTTCAGCATCTCCATCCCGGACCGGGCGGTTGATCTGAATACACGACGTGGTGAACGCGCCAGCGCCTGAAGGCGGGAAGAGCCCACAACCTGGGCTGTGCAGGAGGCGTCTCGGGCCTGGCGCTCGGCGCCAGGCTCGCGCGTGCTGAGCCGGGCGAGATCATCCTCGTGGTGGTGATCGAGCTTTGCACGTTGGCTTGCCGCATCGACCGCGGGTCAAAGGCCGACGTTGTCTCCTCGGCGTTGTTCGGCGACGGCGTCGCCGCGGCAGTACTGCGCGCCGGTCCATCCGACGCAAAGGTGCGCATCGGCGCGGCCGCCGAACACACGTGGCCGCGCACGCTCGACATCATGGGCTGGATGATCGACCCCGTCGGCTTCCGGGTCATTCTCTCGCGCTCGTTGCCACGGTTCGTCGAGCAGAAGCTGGCTGCGCCGGTGCGCCGGTTCATAAAGGCTGCGCAACTGCAGGCTCCTCAGCTCATCTGTCATCCAGGCGGCGCGAAGGTGCTTGACGCGATCGAAGTCGCACTCGAGCTGCAGCAAGGGACGCTGCGCGCCGAGCGCGAAATCCTGCGCGGCTATGGCAACATGTCAGCGCCAACGGTCTTGTTTGTGCTTGAGCGGATGCTCCAGCGGGCTTGCGCGGTTCGGCGATGCTCTCGGCACTGGGGCCGGGGTTCACCGCAAACTTGCTCGCGCTCGAGGCTGTGCATGCGTGAGGGGCGCCTGGCTGCTCGCGTTCGTGCTGACGCAAAGGCTCGTCGAGCTTTGCTTCGCACATTTCAACGCCAGCCGATTGCGCGCAGAGGGTGGGATCGAATTCGGCGCGGCGCATTACTCGCTTGTGGTCGCGATGCATGCTTCGTGGCTGCTCGGCTTATGGCTGCTTGGCAGCGATTGGCCCATCATCGCATTCTGGTTAGTGGTATTCGCGTTTCTTCAGGTTGGACGCGTGTGGGTAATCGCGAGCCTCGGCCGGCGGTGGACCACGCGCGTGATCGTGCTGCGCGGGGCGCCGCGGGTTACGCGCGGCCCCTACCATTGGTTCAAGCATCCCAACTACCTGATCGTCGCGTTGGAGATTGCAGTGGTTCCGCTGGCGCTCAGATTGCCGGTGTTTGCGCTGATCTTCTCGATAGCAAGTGCGGCGCTGCTTGCTTACCGCATTCGCATTGAAAACGAGGCGCTGGCCTGGGCCGCGCAAAGGCCCGCCGCGCTATTGGCGTCGGCAACCCTTGCCAATAGGTAACCAAGACGATAGCTATGCCGCTGTGCCGCGGTCCGGTTTTCGGCTGCGGAATCAGCGCCCGTAGCTCAGCTGGATAGAGCACCAGACTACGAATCTGGGGGTCAGGAGTTCGAATCTCTTCGGGCGCGCCATTACTTAGGATCGGTTTGGCCGCCTCGTTTTGCAGGCCATTTTGCAAAATCTGTTTCTATGACGTTCTCGAACTTGGCGATGGCACTCTCTGCGAGCTTGCTTGTTCGCGCCAGATACTTGTCGAGAATTTCTTGCGCCCGCCGTAAGCTGTGTCCGGTGATGGCAACGATCTCTGGGAGTGTGCAACCGGCTTCGGCAAGCATCGTGACCGTAGTTCCGCGAATGTCGTGGAAATGAAGATCGATGATGCCGGCTGCCTTGCATGTAGCTTCCCATTGCTCGGCGAAATACCGCTTTTTGAACGGTAGACCGGTCTTCGTTGTCAGCATCACAGCGGCGCGCCGGCCAGCCGTATCAAGTGTAGCTTTTAATGCATTTGTGCATGGGACGCGGATAACCGGCGCGGCGCGGCCCACCCGTCGCGCTTTCCCTTGTCGAAGCGTGATGGAGGTCCCGTCGTACTGGCTCCAGGCTAATCGCCGAATGTCCCCCTGTCTTTGGCCTGTATGCAAAGCCAGGACCATGGCGAATTGCATCTCCGCGGATGCTACCGCCATGAACGCGTTGATGTGCTCCGGCAGCCAAATGATTTCTGCCCGGTCACTCGCGTATGCGCGTTCAAATCCGTCCAGCACATTTCCGTTCAGCGGCCCGTCCTTCGCTGCCCACGACAGCACGCGAGCAAGGATAGTGACTCGGTTGTC
>DASXST010000155.1:0-18141 GCA_036505835.1 Pseudolabrys sp.
CTCGCGCGAGCGCGACGTGTCCGGGTCTGCCTTTGCTCTGCGGAACCGGCGACGTAGTAGGGGCTCGGATTACAAAATGCTTTATTGCCTGCCAAAATATTGCCTCTGTGGTAGCAGTCTTCGAACGAGTAATACTGGCAGTCCCAATACACACTACCAGTGCCCAACGAGATCACCGCGCACCACGGAGCCTGGGCAGCCTCCGCGTGTCCTGGACCGAAGCTTAACGATGCAAGAGCAGCGGCAGCCACCAAAATCGTGCGTATCATCATCTTTAAACCTCCATGCAGGCGTTAGCAATAACACCAAGGAGGCTGTCGCTAGTTCAATATGTCGTGGCCGCTTTGGCTTGCCATACGGATTAGATCAGAAGCCCGACTACGCGGATCGCTGCAAGTTAGGCTGCAATCCGCTCGACCAAAGTTTTGATCGTCGCTTGGTGCTAGTGCCCGTTGACTATTGCGGTTGCCAGAAAGAGGCCACCCCCAACCGCAACACCGCCGAGCGCGGCGCAGACAAAAGCGAGGCCGAGCAATGATGCGAATGACTTCAGCATGGTCGACCAACTGGCGGTTAGACCGCACCAAGGCCAGCTTCGGTGAGTCGCGCTAACGCATCAAGATGTAATCGAGTTTCTTAGGACTTCCGTTCGCTGAAAAAACAACAGCTTAGGTAAGCTGGCCTTGGGGCTTTTGGGTGCAGCTGACTCATAATCCTGCATGGAATTGGCCCGCCACGGAGCGAATTGAACGTCCGCCGGTCGTCTAGGGAGGAAAGCCAAGGCCATTCTGACGCCCCCTGTCTCGGTGGTCTTAGGAGCGCCACAGGGCGACCGGCACTCGCACGACATCCCATTTACTGCGCGAGTGGCCGCCGGTGCTTTCGGATTTTTGATTTTCAGCCACGCCTTTGATGGCCCGGACTTGTAGGGTGGGTTGAGCTTCTTTGAGACGATGCCCTCCAGGCCAAGCTTGCAGACGGCTTTGGACATTTCAACGCCGTCGCTGTGTTCGACGTATTGAATGCCGCGACGGGTACGCTTCAGGATGTAGTTGCGCTGATGAATTGAGAATCGAACCCATTACTCCCGTTTATTAGAATTTTCTGGGATACCCCATTGCCACTTAGGCGGCTCGCCCATGAGATACGAAACTCCAATAAGGGCGGCAGCCCATATCAGCATTTTTGTTAGAAACCAGAAAGTTTCCGTCCCGGTTGGTTCAAGACCATTTACAAACGGCACGAAAAGCCAGAGGAAAATGCCAAGAAATACCAGGAGCGTCAGCCATCCTTGCCAGGTTGCAGGAACCCACCCCCAGCCGTACGCCCTCCGCTTGAACCAGTATTGCTCCGGATTGTCCTTCAGATAGCGGATGTAGCGAGAAAGGAAATTCATATGGCTGCTTGGCGACGATTGGCTGACACGGATGAATGAAAGCGGCAGGCACGTTAATGGCCGACCGCGTGAGTTACGCACACGCCACAACATACGGGAAATATAAATAGATTTATCGAAATTGCGACCGTGCTATCGTCGCCAAGACGGCGCGTGAATTAGGGTAATTCGCAAAAAGGAGGGTCGATATGCTTCGCACGTCGGGGACGGTAACTCTGCTCACACTGGCCGTAGTCATTCCTTTTAAGGAGGCGGCGGCTCAGGACCCGCTCGGTGGTGCAATTCTCGGGGGTGCGACCGGCGCTATCATTGGCGGCGTCGCAGGCGGTGGCCGGGGTGCAGCTATTGGGGCAGGGGTTGGTGCGGCCACCGGCGCCGTCATTGCTGCGGAGGCCCAGCGACGCAGAGGGGGATATTATTGGTGGCGGCAGGGCTGCTACGTTGAGCGGCCTAACGGCGCCTGGGTCCGCGTATCATCCCGCTATTGTGGATAAGAGCGCCAGCTATCCGTCACTTGACGACGACTCCCCAAAATCGGGGACTCTATAAGCGCAGCGGCCGGGTGCGGAAACACCCGACCGCCGCTTGCCACAACGCACCCTCTGGAGTGGCGTGTCATGACCGAACACAACTTAGCCAAAAATACTGAACGGCACGACTCCATGTCCGGTGCTTCACACCGCACATAGGAGGGATTGCCCTGACAAATTCAACTACCCGCCACGCCGTCCTGGGCGGTTGGCTGGAGTGTGCCTTTAGTCAGGACGCGCCGACGAATTTTAAGATCACAAACCAAGGGCCAGCACCGCATTTGGTGCTGGTTTTTCTATTTGTAGAAACACTGATGCCCAAAGGATTGCAGAGACAAAGCCACTTGATAAGCCCCAGTGGCCTACGGGCCGATGATGCGGCCGCATATCTTGGAATGGGTAAGACAAAATTTTTGGAGTGGTTGATAAGGGCACAATACCGCGAGCATTCACAATCGACAATATCAAGATTTGGGACAGGTTCGATCTCGACGAAATGCAGCGAAAGAAGATGCGCCATCAGAGAATAACAGCTTGATAAAATCTTGGGGCTAGAATGACCGAAGTTCGACTCAAGTATCTGCACAGTTTTCGCGGGCTGCGCTCGATGGGCGAACGGCTATTCGATCCATGGGCTGCCAAAGAATGCCGGCAATGCCCTCGCTGAGGCCGATGGAACCGAACGCGAAATCATGGTGCGCCTCGGTCATAAGAGCCCGCAGATGGCGGCGCACTACACCAAACGGGCAAGTCAGAAGAAGCTTGCGCGATCAGCCGTTGAAAAACTGGAGAGGGCGAAGGCCGTCCGGTGACTCGAATCGCCCAAGGTGGCAAACCCAAGAACGAAACAGGGTTACGTCAGTGGCAACCCCATTGATTTAGTTGGTGTTTTACACTGCCGTAAGAAATCGGCATTACGGTGCCGATCATGCCCGAGCATGGCCGCGCTGGCGACTGCCGGCTGTGCGCAACGGGGAAATGGGCGGAAAGGGAATGCCAAAGACCGTCCTGATCGTGGAAGACAACGAGCTCAACATGAAGCTCTTCCACGATCTCCTCGAAGCGCACGGGTACAGCACTATCGGCACTCGCAACGGGATCGACGCGCTCGACCTCGCGCGCAAGCATCGGCCCGATCTGATCCTGATGGACATTCAGCTACCGGAAGTCTCCGGCCTCGAAGTGACCAAATGGCTCAAGGACGACGCCGAGCTCAAAGCCATCCCGGTGGTTGCAATTACGGCATTCGCAATGAAGGGCGACGAGGAGCGCATTCGCGAAGGCGGCTGTGAGGCTTACCTCTCAAAGCCGATTTCAGTTGGAAAATTCATCGAGACCATCCGCCATTTCCTCGGATCGGGCTGACGCCGGAGCAGTCCAGGACGTCGCAGGCATTGGCGATTGCCCAAGCATTCCAGCACTTTAACGGAGCGTTTGGTCAGACCGCGCGGTTGGTCTAGCCTATCAGCGGCAAATTTGATTCGGCGCGACCGCGGTGCGCGCCCTCAAGGTCTCAGCAATACCCTGCGGAGTAGCTCAGGTCCGCCGCATCTCCTGGGTCCGTGGGGTTCGGCCGGCCCTGGAACGGCATGAGTGGCCTCCTCATGCCGTCGCTTCGGGCCGGCCACCTGTTTTGCGGGATATCTTTGCTAGGGTCGGACGATGGTCCAGCCTTTTCGCCGAGCTCGATCGGAGTAACCACGCCGCCTTTACGCGCTGGGCGTTGTCAACGAGCGCCGGTTCCTTGCCTTCCTTGCGCGTCATTGCGTCGAGCGTATTCTCGCAAGCCATGAACGAGACGTTCGGCATTCCATCCTTGAAGGACTTGAGCCTCGGCTTCACGGGGGAAGTATCATCGCGGAGCATGTGGAGCCCGGCATTGAAGGCAACGATCTGGATATCGACCTCTTCGCCTTTGTAGGAATAGAACTTCGATACGTTTGCCGCGACGTTGAGCACGGCGTTCATTTTGTCCGGATCGTTGTCGCTGATCTGCAGCGCAAGCTTATGCTTTTCGGCTGCGATAGCGGACGCACAGGCCAGTGGCACCACCAAGAGCGCGGCAATCGGCGTGCGAAGGATCGTGGATGGCTCGCAAATTACTTGATCTTGGACTCGGTGTAATCGACGTGCTTCTTGGCGATGGGATCGTATTTTCTTTTCTTCAATTTCTCAGTCTGCGTGCGCGAGTTTTTCCGGGTCACGTAGTAGTGGCCGGTGCCGGCGCTGGAGACGAGTTTGATCTTGAGGCTGATGGCTTTGGCCATAAAACTTTCCTCTATTCTTTAAGCCGATGGGCGTCTTTGGCGCGGAAACTAGCGCCCAAGCCGCAAATGTCAAGAAAAGCGCTGGTTTGCAGCATTTCTAAAGCAGTTCCCGAAAAAATTGCTTCTCGATCATGAAGTAAAATGGAACGGGAAGGTGGTGCGCCATGCCGGCTTCCACGCGTGCCAACAGCTCCTCCAGCACGATGCCTGTAATCGTCGGCATGTCGAGATGGGCCGCTTCTTCGATGGGCACCCAGGTGAGCTCGACCAATTCGGAGTCCGGCCCCACGACGCCCTCAATCGTATGCGCAATCGCGGACGCGTCTGCCGTCAAAAACCGCGTGTCAAATCGGCGCGGGCGGCGCGGAGGCGTGATCGCGCGGGCGATGAAATGAATTTGGCCGAGGTCAGTGTGCACATTTGTCTTTGCAAACTCGGCCCAGATCTCGCCGGGCACCATCGGCGGCCGGTCCCGCTTCACACCGAGGAGGAGACCGGTTTCCTCGGCGGTTTCGCGGAGCGCAGCCAGAGCGAAAGCGCGCGCAAAGTCTCCAGCCGGCTGCGCGACCCGCTCCAGCAACTTTCTCTCTGTATCGGGATGCAGCTCGCTCACCGAAGGCATCAGGCGGTCGAGTGGCTCGATGCGCCCACCAGGAAAGACAAACTTGCCCGGCATGAATTTGTGCCCGCCATGACGGCGGCCAAGCAGCACTTTGGGAGTGTGTCCGGATCGATCGATCAACATAAGCGTGGCAGCGTCGCGCGGCTCGCTGTCCGGAAAGGACATGTCGCGCTCCGCCTTCGTCATGCGCTCGGCCCAAAGTTTTCCGAGGTCTTTTGTCATCGCGCCTTCCGTCGCTTGCCACGCTCGCGGTATTCGCGTTGCGGCTCTTCGCGGCGCGGCCGTGGGACTGGGCGGCCGCGTCGGCCGTCCGACAAAATTTCGAAGCGCATCGCGCCGGCGACCGGCGCCGCTTCCACGAGCTTCACCGTTACGAGATCGCCGAGGCGGTAACTTTCGCCGGAGCGAGCGCCGACCATGGCGTGGCCTTTTTCGTCATAACGGAAATATTCGTCGCCGATCGTGCGAGCGGGCACGAAGCCGTCGGCGCCGGTATCGCGCAGTTTCACGAACAGGCCCGCGCGCGTGACGCCTGAGATGCGCCCGTCAAAGCTCGCGCCGACGCGATCGGCGAGAAAATGCGCGATCAGCCGATCACTCGTCTCTCGCTCGGCCAGCATGGCGCGGCGTTCGGCAGCGGAAATCTGCGCACTGATTTCGGCCAATGCCTTTCGATCGGTTGCGTCGGGCAAGCCGTCGTGTCCGAGATTCAAAGCCCGGATCAGGCCTCGATGCACGATCAGATCGGCGTAGCGTCGGATCGGCGACGTGAAATGCGCATAGCGTCGGAGGTTTAAGCCGAAATGGCCGTAGTTCTCGGCCGAATATTCGGCCTGCGCCTGAGTGCGCAAGACGATTTCGTTGACGAGCTGCTCAGCATCGCGACCCTTCACGCGCGCCAGAACCCGATTGAACGCTTCGGGCTTGAGCACGCCGCCTTTGCCGAAGGGGATGTCGAGCGTCGCAAGGAATTCACGCAACGCCTGCACCTTTTCCATCGCCGGCTCATCGTGCACGCGGTAAACAAGCGGAACGCGCGCGCGCTCGAGCGTCTCGGCCGCTGCGACGTTGGCCAGAATCATGAACTCTTCGATTAGCCGGTGCGCTTCGAGCCGTTCAGGAGTTATAACGCCATCGACGGTGCCGTCGCCCTTGAGCAAAATTTTACGCTCGGGCAGGTCGAGGTCGAGCGGCTCCCGCTCGGCGCGAGCGCGCGCCATGGCTTCATAAGCGGCATAAAGCGGCGCGAGCACCGGCTCGACCAACGTTTCCGTGTCCTCATCGGTCCTGCCGCTGATCGCGGATTGCGCTTGCTGATAGGACAGCCTCGCGGCGGACCGCATCAGGATGCGGTGGAAGGTGTGCGAGCGCTTGCGTCCATCGACGCCGATGACCATGCGCACGGCAAGGGCGGGGCGGTCTTCGCGAGGTCGAAGCGAGCACAAATCATTCGAGATCCGTTCCGGCAACATCGGCAGTACGCGGTCTGGAAAATACACCGAATTGCCGCGCGCAAGCGCCTCGCAGTCAAGCGCGGAGCCTCGCCCGACGTAGTGGGCGACGTCCGCGATGGCGACATGAACAACGTACCCGCCGCGATTGTTCGATGCCGTGTCAGGCTCGGCATGCACCGCGTCGTCGTGATCCTCGGCGTCGGGTGGATCTATCGTGACGAAAGGTAGCTTGCGCCAATCCTCGCGCCCTTGAGGCGTTGCGGGCCTGGCGGCGTCGGCTTCCTGCTGGGTCTCGCGCCGGAACACGGAGGGGATGCCGTGCGCGTGGATGGCTATCAGGCTCACCGCCCGCTCGCTCTTGAGCGATCCGAGGCGCTCTACGACGCGGCCGCTGGGCAGGCCAAGCCGCGAACTGCGCGAGGTTTCTACCGCGATGAGGTCGCCGTCTTGTGCGTCCGCGGTTGCTCCGGCCGGGATGGAGAGCTCCCTGCCAAGCATTTTCTTGTCAACAGGCTCCAATCGTCCGCCGCCATGGGGGATTTGGCGGAATATGCCAAGGACCCGATGCTTCGGGTGATCGATGATCCTGATCACATGGCCGCGATGCCGGATTCCATTTTCTTCCTCGGCCTCGTCGAGGCGGAGAAGCACGCGATCGCCGAGGCCGGCAGCTTCGCCAGGCCGGGCCTTGCGGGGCGTGTGAATGCGTATTTTGGGCGCGGCGCCATGCGCGTCCTCATCCCATTCGTCGGGTGTTGCGATGAGATCGCCGTCGCTATCCCGCGAGGTCACGTCAGCCAGAACGGTGGAGGGAAGGGTGCCGGCACGATGCAATTTCTTGCGCCGTCTTTCGATAGATCCTTCGTCTGCGAGCTCGCGCAACAGACGCTTCAGATCGGCGCGCATTGCATTCTTGAGGCCGAAGGCGCGGGCGATCTCACGGGTGCCGACCTTGCCGGGCCTGTTTCCGATGAAGGCGAGAATGTCGGCCTTAGATGGGAGGGAAGGGTTCTTTTTCGATGCTTTGTTCAAAATGAAAAGTCCTGCGCCGCAACGGCGCCACACAATAAAATGTAATGGCCGGCCTGCGGCTTTGCCACTTATTCAGCGGCCGTGACTTTGGCCGCCTTTTTTGCCGGTTTTTTCCGCGAGCTGACGGTTTTCTCGCCTTTATCGGCGGCTTCTGCCTTCTTCTTGCGGCCCTTCGGCGCTTCGGAAGGCTCGCCCGCTTTCTTGCGCCCGGCCGCGCGCCGCGGCTGCGCGCTAAGCTGATCGGCACGCGCATCCAGTAGCACGACCGCCTCGGTGAGCGTAATCGCCTCCGGCGTCTTGTCAGCCGGGATCGTGGCGTTAATGCCGTTGTGACTGACGTAAGGTCCGTATCGGCCGTTCTTGACCACAACCCGCCCGCCTTGGTCGGGGTGTTCGCCCAAAACCCTGCCGGAGTCGGCACCAAAACGGCGGCCCTTCTTCGGATTGGCCTTTTTTTCGGCGATCAGCGTGACAGCGCGGTTGAGGCCGATGGTCAGAACATCATCGCCTTCTTCCAGATTTGCATATGTCTTGCCGTGCTTCACATAAGGGCCGAACCGTCCAATGCCGGCAACGATGGGCTCGCCGTCGTCGGGCCACAGGCCGATTTCGCGTGGTAGCGCGAGGAGGCCCAGCGCCTTCTCAAGATCGATGTTCTCGGGCGAAATGCCTTTGGGGATGCTAGCACGCTTGGGCTTCTCGACTTCCGGCTTCTTCTCGCCCTTTTTCACTTTCGGTGGCTTGATCTGCTCGCCCAGCTGCAAATATGGCCCGAAGCGGCCGCCGCGGAGCGTCACTTCAAGGCCCGTTTCCGGATCTTCGCCGAGCACCTTTTTACCCTGCACGCCGTCGGCGTTAGGCGTGATCTGCCGCGTGAAATTGCATTCCGGATAATTTGAGCAGCCGATGAAGGCTCCGAAACGCCCGGTCTTCAAAGAGAGTTGACCGGTGCCGCATTGCGGGCACTCCCGCCGCGGCTTGCCGTCAACACGCTCCGGGAAAATATGAGGCTCGAGCAAATCGTTGAGCGCGTCGAGCACAACCCGATTGCGCACTTCCTTGATGTCGTTGACCGCGCCGACAAATTGCTCCCAGAACTCGGCGAGCACGGCACGCCAGTCGATCGTGCCCGCCGAAATTTCGTCGAGCTTCTCTTCAAGGCTCGCCGTAAAATCGTACTCGACGTAGCGCGTGAAGAAACTTTCGAGGAATGCAACGACGACACGGCCCTTGTCTTCGGGAATAAGACGCTTCTTTTCGATGCGGACATAACCGCGATCTTGTAGTACCTGCAGGATCGAGGCGTAAGTCGAGGGCCGCCCGATGCCCAATTCTTCCATGCGCTTGACCAAGGCGGCTTCCGAAAAGCGCGGCGGAGGCTCCGTGAAATGCTGCGAGGATTCGATGGCCTGCTTGTTGAGCAGTTCGCCCTCGGACATAGCGGGCAGGCGGCGTGACTCGTCGTCATCGGGAGTCTCGTCCTGGCCTTCCTGGTAGAGCGTGAGGAAGCCATCGAACTTCACCACCTGGCCGGACGCGCGCAAATCGATGTTCCGTGAGCCCGCCTTGGCGACGATGTCGACCGTCGTGCGCTCGAGCTCGGCCGATTCCATCTGGCTGGCGACCGCACGATTCCAGATCAGCTCGTACAGTCGTGCCTGGTCGCGGTCGACATATTTGGCGACTTCGGCGGGTGTGCGGCTGGCGCTGGTCGGACGCACGGCCTCGTGCGCTTCCTGCGCGTTCTTCGACTTGTTGTGGTATTCGCGTGGAGTCTCGGGAACATACTCCTTCCCGTAGTCGCGACTTAGCATTGCGCGGACGTCGGCAATCGCCTCGGGCGCCAGGTCGATGCCATCGGTACGCATATAGGTGATCAAGCCG
This sequence comes from Pseudolabrys sp., assembly GCA_036505835.1. Classification (GTDB taxonomy): domain Bacteria; phylum Pseudomonadota; class Alphaproteobacteria; order Rhizobiales; family Xanthobacteraceae; genus Pseudolabrys. The sequence goes on from DASXST010000155.1 coordinate 9,186, forward strand.
GTCGTTTCGCCGTCGATCTCCACGCCTTCGTAGAGCCGCTGCGCAAGGCGCATGGTCATCGCCGGGGCGAGGCCGAGCTTGCGGCTCGCTTCTTGCTGCATGGTCGAGGTTGTAAATGGCGGCGGGGGATTGCGCCTGGCCGGCTTTGCCTCGACCGCCGTCACCTTGAAGATGGCGTTCTCGAGATCCCGCGTGAAAGCTTCGGCTTCGGCACCGGATCCGATGTCAAGGCGCTGGATCTTCTGCCCATCCGCGCCAACCAGACGCGCTTCAAAGACTTCGTTGCGGGGCGTCGCAAGCTTGACGACGATAGACCAATATTCCTTGGCGACGAATTTCTCGATTTCCAGCTCGCGGTCGCAGACTAGCCGGAGCGCGACGGACTGCACGCGTCCGGCCGAGCGCGCACCCGGCAGCTTGCGCCAAAGCACGGGCGAGAGGGTGAATCCCACGAGATAGTCGAGAGCGCGACGAGCCCGATAGGCGTCGACGAGCGAAGAGTCGATCTGCCGCGGATGCTTCATTGCGTCCGTCACGGCTTGCTTGGTGATTGCGTTGAAGACCACGCGCTCAATTGTGTGTCCCTTGAGCGCGTTCTTCTCCTTCAGCACTTCCAGGACATGCCAGGAGATCGCTTCACCTTCGCGATCAGGGTCGGTCGCGAGGATCAGCTTGTCGGCGTCCTTGAGTTTTCGCGCGATGTCGTTGATGCGCTGGTTCGATTTGGCGTCGACCTCCCAGAGCATGCGAAAGTCCGCCTCGGGATCGACCGAGCCATCCTTGGCGGGGAGGTCGCGGATGTGGCCAAAAGAAGCCAGCACCTCATAGCCAGGGCCGAGGTACTTATTAATCGTCTTCGCCTTGGCCGGCGACTCAACCACGATAATATTCATGAAAATCCAATAGGTTATCCGCCGGTACAATCGGGACTCAGGGCGGAATCGGCCGTTTGTTCGCCCGGAACATGGGGAAGGTGACCCCTACTGTCAAATAAGCTCGTTAAGAAGCGGTGTCAGAACAGGCAAATAGGGCGCGAAAGAGACACAACTATAAATTGTCACAGTTGGCCAAGTACTACTTTAGAGAGGCCGAGGGGACAAACGCTGCTGCATTACGGGCTCTTCACGCCGAGCTTCTCCAGAAAAACGTATGTCGGATGGCCGTCCGGCAACATGCCCAATTTTTTCTGCTCGGCGCGAATATTGTCGCGAAGATCGAAATCGATGTGCCCCTCGAATTCATTCACCTTGTACCCCATCTCCGACAGTTTTCTTTGCAACGCAACGCGTGCATCGCGCGAAAGCTGGCGATCATCCTTGGGCCAGGCTGTCTTGATCAAGCCCGCACCTTGTATGCGATCGGCGAGGTGACCCACCGCGATCGCATAGGCATCCGAATTATTGTATTCCTTCAGCACGTCGAAATTTTCAGTAACGATAAAGGCCGGGCCGGCCGCACCGCTTGGGAAGAAAAGGATTCCTTGTCCGGAGGAGGGAAACGGTTTTCCGTCGGCGCGGCGTACACCAAGCTCTTGCCATTCGGCGAAGGTCGCCCGGCTCCGCATGTAGTCGAAGCCGTTCGGGACGATCACCTCGAAGCCCCAGGGCAGGGCGGAGTTCCACTTCCATTTGCGCAGGTAGTTGGCCGTGGATCCGAGGACGTCCGGCACATTGCTCCAGATATCCGTACGGCCATCACCCGAAAAATCGATGGCATAGTCCACGAAATTCGATGGCATGAACTGTGTCTGACCCATGGCGCCGGCCCAGGAGCTGACCATCTTGTCCCGCGCAATGTGGCCGTCCTGCATGATGCGCATCGCGACGAGCAGTTCGTTTCGGAAATAGGGATGGCGGTACTTTACGTATGCCAGCGTGGCGAGCGACCGAAAGACGTCCCAGCGATCCTTCTCGGCGCCGAAGTCCGACTCCATTCCCCACAGGGAAAGCAGCACCCAGCGCTCAACCTGGAATTTCTTTTCGACTGCATCGAAAGTCTTGGCCCATTCGCGGGCCTTGAGCTGTCCGTCCGCGATGCGACGGTTTGATACGATCGCGTTTACATAGTCGCCGACCGGTTTTCCGTATTCCGGCTGGCGCTTTGTCGCCGCAATGACCCGCTGGTCCGGCGTGACGCCTTTTAAGGCAAGATCGAAAGTCGCGCGGGTAATTCCTTTGGCTTGTGCATCAGTCCAGAGCTCGGACGTAAAGGCCGCGAACGATTGGTCCTGCGCGCGGGATGCGTGAGCTTGTAATAACAGAAGCGCCACGAGTGCAATGACGGATCGGTGTGACATGGATAGGTTTCCGACTGGAGGCCAGTTGATATCGCACGTTACAGCAGCGATACCAACCCTGCGCCATGCCGCTCGATCCGTCCGGCAATCTCGAGCTCGAGCAGCACGGTACGCACAACTGTGGCGGAGGTGCACGCGAGCCGCACCAGATCGTCGATCGATATTGGCGCGGGACCGAGAAGCGCGATGAGGCGACTGCGCTCCTCGTCACCGGTTTGTTGTATCGGCAGAGCCGGGCGGCTCTTGGGGCGGCTGCTGTGCCGACGCAATACTGGGCTCGCGGCCGATAGGTTCGATCGCTGCGATCACAGCGTCGCGCCTTGCTTGAGCAGACCGTTCGTGCCTTCGCTGCGCGGATCTAACGGCGACCCTGGCACCGCGAAGACTTCGCGTCCTTGTTCTGCTGCAAGTCGCGCGGTGATGAGCGATCCGAAGCGGCGGGTTGCCTCGACGACCACGACGCCAAGCGAAAGGTCCGAGATGAGGCGATTGCGGCGCGGAAAGTCGTGAGCGCGCGGCTCCCAGGTAAATGGCATTTCAGATATCGCGACGCCTTCCTCCAGAAGCTCTTCAAGCAGCGCAATATGCGGTCGATCTTGCCACGCACGGCGAGAACCGGGCGGATCGCCAATCATTCGCAGGCGCGCGGGATATTCGGGCTCGTCAAGCGTGAGAAATTCGACACCCGCCACTTGCGGAACCTTCCATTCGGCTTCGGCCTGCTCGCGCGAGCAAATGCGTGGCGAACGCTTTTAGGCCGCCGCGGCGCGCGAGATCGGGTAGGGTCAACGTCTGCTACCCCCGCTTTCCAGGCAGGAGAGAGCACTACAACCGTTTTTTGACTGATACAACTAAAAGTTTAATTCGAACTTGCTGTCTTTGCGCCGATTTTGCCTTCGGTGCCGCTGAGCAGGCGCGCGATGTTTTCCCGGTGCTTGATCCACAGCAGCAGAGTGAGGAGCGCAAAGATCGCCGCGACGGTTGGGAGGCCGAATAACCACAAGGCCAAAGGCGTCATCGCGCTGGCGACGAGCGCGGCCAGCGAAGAATAGCGGAAAACCGCTGCTACGGCGACCCAAATTGCGCAAAATGCCAACGCCGCGGGCCAACAGAGGCCAAGCAGCACGCCGATGTAGGTGGCAACGCCTTTTCCGCCCTTAAATCTCAGCCAGACCGGAAAGAGATGGCCGAGAAACGCCCCAAGGCCCGCGGTCAGCGCCGCATCGGGCCCGAAGTGCGCCGCCATAAGCACGGCGACCGTGCCTTTGAGCGCGTCACATAAAAGAGTGGCCGCGGCCAGATCTTTGCGGCCCGTGCGCAAGACATTGGTCGCGCCAATGTTGCCCGATCCGATCGCCCGGATGTCCGGACTGCCGGCGGCGCGTGTGAGCAAAAGCCCGAACGGGATCGAGCCGAGCAGGTAGCCGAAAGCAAGCGCGATTACGGTCATACGTATTCGTAGACAGTGCGCCCGGAAACGATGGTGCGAACCACGCGGCCCGTTAGTCGGGCTTCATCGAAAGGCGTGTTCTTGCACTTGGACTTCAATTCGTTCGGATCAAGGACCCATGGCAGTTCTGTGTCGACCACGATGACGTCGGCAGGCGCACCGGCCTTCAGAGTGCCGCCAGGAAGGCCGAGCAGCTCTGCGGGCCGCGTCGACATTGCGCGCAACAGCGTCGTAAAATCGATCTCGCCGCCATGGACCAGGCGCAAGCCCGCCGTGAGCATTGTCTCCAGTCCGATCGCTCCCGGCGCGGCTTCCGCGAAGGGCAGCCGCTTCGTCTCGACGTCCTGCGGATTGTGGTCGGACATGATCACGTCGACGAGGCCCGAGGCCACGGCTTCGATGAGCACCTTGCGGTCGTCCTCGGCGCGCAATGGCGGCGCCAATTTGAGGAAAGTGCGATACGGCCCGATGTCGTTTTCGTTGAGCGTCACGTGATTGATCGACGCAGAAGCAGTGAGGTCGAGGCCGGCGTCCTTGGCGCGGCGCAACACCTCGAGCGTATCGGCGCAAGTGACCGAAGCGGCATGATACCGCCCGCCTGACAAGGCAACGAGGCGCACGTCGCGCTCGAGCATGACCGTTTCGGCGGCTTTCGGAATGCCAAGCAGGCCGAGGCGCGCGGCGAACTCGCCTTCATTCATCACCCCATCGCCGATCAGGTTCGGATCTTCGGTATGGTGAACGATCATTGCGTCAAAATCGCCGGCATAAGTGAGCGCCCGACGCATGACCTGCGCGTTGGTGACGCTCTTGGCGCCGTCGGTGAAGGCAACGGCGCCGGCGGCCTTGAGCAGGCCGATCTCGGTCATTTCCTTGCCTTGGAGTCCCTTGGTGATCGCCGCCATCGGGTGCACGTGCACGATGGCGTTGTCGCGCGCGCGGCGCAGCACAAAATCAACCGTGGCCGGGTCATCGATCGCCGGAGACGTATTGGGCTGACAGATAACGGTCGTAACGCCGCCGGCCGCCGCGGCCTGGCTGGCAGAGGCAAGGGTCTCGCGGCTGGCTTCCCCGGGTTCGCCGACGAAGGCGCGCATGTCGACCAGGCCCGGCGCGACCACTTTGCCGCGGCAATCGATGATATCAGTGCCCTCGGGAACGCCGGCGGCGCCGATGCCTTTCTTGGTTCCGCGGATGACACCTTCCGCGATCAGAAGATCGCCGACGATATCGAGATCGCGCGACGGATCGACGATGCGGGCATTTGCAAGCAGGATCGGGCGGCGGTCGGAGAGCATCATGAACTTACCCTGTCATTCCGCCTTGCGCCGATCCGGAATGACGACATGCTACGCATTCGGGAGATTCCGTGACAAGGCTTCCAGCACCGCCATGCGCACCGCGACGCCCATCTCAACTTGCTCGCGGATCAACGACTGCGCGCCGTCGGCGACAATGGAGTCAATCTCGACACCACGATTCATGGGACCAGGATGCATCACCAGTGCGTCTGGCTTTGCATACGCGAGCTTTTTCTCGTCGAGACCGTAATAGTGGAAGTATTCCGACATGGACGGCACGTAGGAACCATTCATCCGCTCGCGCTGAAGCCTGAGCATCATGATGATATCGGCGTCAGCGAGACCTTCGCGCATGTCTCGCGCGACCTCTACCCCGAACCGTTCGATGCCGGGAGGGAGCAGGGTGGAGGGTGCGACAACGCGCACACGCGCACCCATGGCATTGAGCAGGATGATGTTCGACCGGGCGACGCGCGAATGAAGGATGTCGCCGCAGATGGCAACCAGCAGGCCCTCGATGGCACCCTTGTTTCGCCGGATGGTCAGCGCGTCGAGCAAGGCCTGGGTCGGATGCTCATGCGATCCGTCACCCGCGTTGATCACCGAACAATCCACCTTGCGGGCCAGCAGTTCGACGGCGCCGGACGCGTGATGGCGCACGACGATTATGTCAGGGTGCATGGCATTGAGGGTGATCGCCGTGTCGATCAACGTCTCGCCCTTGCGCATCGAGGATGAGCTCGTTGACATGTTCATGACGTCGGCGCCGAGCCGCTTGCCGGCCAGCTCGAACGAGGCTTGCGTCCGGGTCGAGACTTCAAAGAAGAGATTGATCTGTGTCCGGCCGCGCAGCGACGTGCGCTTTTTTTCGATCTGGCGATTGAGCTCGACGAATTCTTCGGCGAGGTCGAGCAGCCCGGAAATGTCCTGATTCGAAAGTCCTTCAATCCCCAACAAATGCCGCCTGCTGAGGACAAAAGAAGGTTTCGGCGCGATGGTCATTAAAGCAAGACCTATAGGCGGAACTTGCCGCCCCGGCAAGTGCCGCTCGTTTGCGCCTGAAGTCTAGCGGCAAGCCTTATTTCCGTGGCCTCGACGCCGGTCTGCATATATTAGCGGACAAGTTTTGCCAGAAGCCCCATTCCACACCGCCGCCGACTGTCCAACAACGGTCAGCGGCATCGGTGGATTTTGCGTGCCCAATCAATTTTATAATCCTTAACGGTCTGCCAAAGGCGCCCAGAAACGACAAGAGGTACGTGCCTACGCGATGCCTTACGATCCTTATCCGTGGTGCGCCCAGTATTCGGACGGTGGTAGGTAGAGCTCGGAAACTTTGTTAAAACGTCCCATCAATAGCGCGAGCTGCGGCGGGCGCTTTTGGTTTCTCGACTTTGATCCAGGTTCTCGACGGACGGATCCGGTCTTTAATCCCAGGTTTCTGGGTTAAACTCGACATCCTTAAGCGCCTCGGAGGCAATGAAAAGAGGTTCGGTGGCCCCCTTCTTAATTTGAAGCCGAATAGAATCATGTAGCAGCGACGCTATATTCGGCCTCTCGCGCTTCTGAAGCTCGGAAACGTGCTTCCAAGCGAGACTATAGGCCGAGTTGTATAGTTCGATCTCTCGCGCAATTGTCATCGCCTGCGCAGACTCCTGAAGCCAACCCACGAACGATAAAAAATCGGAACCCCGACTAGAAGGTTCCATCCATAGCGCGAGTGGCAGCGGGTGACTTTGGATTTTTCACTTTTATCCACGCTTTCGAGGGGTCTGAGCGATAGGGCGCATCCAGTTTCTTTTGAGACGATTCCTTCAAGCCCAAGCTTACAAATCGCTTGAAACATTTCCCTGTCGTCGCCCTCGGTGTGCTCCACAGCTGGTGGAGACCCACTTCTGGGTCCTCGCTTGCGCGGGGACGAACGGAGCAGGAGTCATTCTTTTGCTCGTTGCATCCGAGCCAATCGCTCGAGCGCACCCTGAAGAATGAAAGCAGCGGCGTATTGATCGATCACGGCTGCACGTTTTTTACGGCTGACATCGGCGGCGATCAGCTCGCGTTCGACTGCCGCGGTTGACAGCCGCTCATCCCAAAGCGCGATGGGCAATTCGGTGAGCTTTGCGAGATTACGCGCGAATGCGCGGGTTGATTGTGCTCGGGGACCTTCGCTGCCGTCCATGTTGATCGGCAACCCGAGTACGAATCCGACCGCGGCGCGCTCGGCAGCAAGCCAAATGATGCGTTTTGCGTCGGCGGTGAAGGTCTTGCGCGCAATCGTTTCGACCGCCGTCGCAAGCTTTCGATGGGGATCGCTGGCTGCCACGCCGATCGTCTTGGTTCCCAGATCGAGCCCGATCAGAGCGCCGCGAGCGGGCAGATGCAAAGCAGCCTCGGTGAGTGGCAGAATGATGGACATCTGTCACGGCACCGTGCCTGCGGGCAGCCGTTCGGCAAAATCCGCAATCTGGCCGGACGTGGTAAACCACACGCGATCGCCGGCTCGGCCTGAAATGTGTCTAAGCGCGCGTGCCAGGTGTTTGAACCGATGCGGCCAGCCCACGATGTAGGGGTGCAGCGCAATTCCCATGACCAATGGGCGCTGCACACACTCCCCGTGCATGACCTCGAAAGCATCGACGATCATGTCGGCGAATTCGTCGCCTTCGCGTTTGCGCGCGACGATCTGCGGGATGTCGTTGAGCTCCTGCGGGTAAGGCACGGACAGAATGCGTCCTTGGCGCGTTTTCATCCAGACCGGCTGGTCGTCGTGACACCAGTCGAGCAGATAACGGTAGCCGGCCTCCTGCAATAGATCCGGGGTAACGGGGGATTGTGAGATCCATGGTCCGAGCCAGCCGCGAGGGCGCCTGCCGGAATGTTGTTCAATTGCCGCGGAAGTTTCTTCGATCAGCAGGCGCTCGTTTTTTTCTCCGAGATCGCCCTGACGCTCCGAATTGCTGCGGCCATGCCCGACAAGTTCCGCATCAGGAAACGCGGCAACGGCCTGCGGCGCATGCCGGTACATTTCCGAGTTGATCAACAGCGAGACCGGCAGCTTTAGCTCGTCGAATAGGGCGGCGAGGCGAAAAACCCCGATCCGGTTGCCGTAGTCTCGCCACGCATAGTTCAGCACATCGGGCTGCGGCCCGCCTGGCGCGAGCTCGGCGCCCAGCCCTTCTCCGAAAGAGAACCATTCGAGGTTGAGACCGATATAGATGGCGAGACGCTTGGCGCCTGGCCAGTCGTAGACCGGACGAGCCGGGAGTGGAGAGTAGGGATATCGATCATGGCTGCGGGTGGACATGGAGAAATATAGCCGGTCCTTATGCCCTTGGCTGGCGGGGGTGGCGGAAACAAACGGAGCTAATTCCCCGCCATTTCTACATCACCCTTCGCCGGACGGGCATCCCTGGCTAAAGCCTTTACGAATTCTTGGCTGCGGCACGACGCGCTAATCTGACGCTCAGTCTCGTTTCGGGGATCATGCCCATGTGGCCGGACCGCCGACTCCTGGATCTGTTTCGGATCGAGCATCCGATCTTATTGTCGCCGATGGCCGGCGCCATGGATACCGAGCTTGCGATCGCGGTCGCAAATGCGGGCGGGCTCGGTGCCTTGCGCGCCGGGATGCTTGGACCCGAGCAAGTGAGGGCGCAAGTGGCGCAGTTTCGGGCCGCCACTGCTGCCAAGCCGATCAATCTCAACTTCCTCGCGCACAAAATGCCGGTTCCGAACAATCAGCGCGAGGGCGCGTGGCGAGAAAAACTCAAACCCTATTACGCCGAACTGGGCGTCGATCCGGGGGCCCCGGTGCTTGTGACCAACCGGCTCCCGTTCAATTCTCCAATGTGCGCCGTCATTGAACAGCTCAAGCCGGAAGTGCTGAGTTTTCAGTATGGATTGCCGGAT
>DASXST010000156.1:0-10656 GCA_036505835.1 Pseudolabrys sp.
GCCGCGCCGCCGAGCAGCGTGATGAACTCGCGGCGCCTCATATGTGCCCCCTCAGCCGAGGATCGCACACTACCACACCGTCCTAGGAAAAGCCGCGTTATGCATCACAGCAAATTTGGCAGCCAATGTCTCAGTTGGGTCGGCCTCGGCGGTCCCGCCACGTCCGATGTCTGTTTCTACCCTCAACATCTGCCGCGAAGTCGCAGAGCCGCAATCGGTAATAGGGGTGGCGATCGAGAGCAAATCCAAAACCGGGCATTCTGCGGCATTAACCGATCACCTGCTCGCCGCGAGGCGCGGCGCATCGGAGACCTCGCTACGGCTGTGGTCCCGCATGGCGCAACTCACGCTCAGCACGAAATACGTTACCGTAGAGGCCCGCAATCCACCGGCGTCCGCTCGAGGTAACATTGAGATAACCGATAGCGGCCTGGATGTGTGGCGAGACTCTGTTCCAGTAAAATTGCGGATATTTATCGACGATGTCTGCTGGCGACGCATAGCCGAGCTGCTTGTTCAGACCAATCTCTTCAAATTCGTAGTAGAGCGCATTAGCTTTTCTCAAATAGTGTGGATCGCCAAGCTGACCGATGAGATCTGCGGCTCGTAGGAGTGACCCTTCTTCGTCAACGTCCTCCTTCTCGTCGGTCGACGATGAATATGGGAATCGCGTGAATCCGATCGCACGTGCGATCCGTGCGCCATCGAGTTCATCGACTGCTGCAACACGATCCAGCACGAACAGCATCGACCGCTCAACGTGATATGGCGCAAGCGCGGCGTCGGAGGATCCGCGTGGCAACGAAATCTTGCGGCCGGTCCCATCGACAACATAGGCATCATCCTTGTCGCCTTTGACGACGCCACGGACGTACCCAATATCATGCGCCAGGCAGGCAACGATAAAGTTCGCATAGTCGGCCGGTGTCGAAGGCTTCAATAGCGCACGACCCTTGAAGATGTCATGGCCGGCCAGAGTGACGAGCATCGTGTGCTCGACGTTGTGGTAGAGGGCATCGCTATTCCCGATGCATTCAAGCGCGAGCCGGGCGGCAAACGGAATGAGTTCCGCCAAGCGCGCATGCGAAGCCCCGAACCGGTCCTTCATATCGGAGGCGAGGAACGAGCCCAGGGCTTCCGCCGCTATCTCGGGTAGCGTAATCATGCATCGTGGCCTGAATGCCGGTAGCACAATGATCTCGGATCAGCGGTCGTAGGTCAATTCTGAGACCTTGCTACCGGACGGCAATTCTAGTCGCTTCAGTTGATCGAATTGCATTCCATCCGTGCCAGCTAGGCTAGATTGCAGAATATCGATTTGGCGAGGATCAGTCAGGAGGTAATGGAACGATTTTACAATCTGTTAGCCGTTGGCATGGGGGCGCAACGCACCCAACGGCGCGCGCGCCAGAAAGATTATTGCCGAGGTGCCTACTCAGTGGCCGACCCATGGACGACGCTGACATCCAAATTCAGGCGCACCAACTCGGCCGCGAGGTCCGCTAGTCGGTCAAAAGCGCCGTCGGCGTAGCGTTGCTCGATGACGATGGTCTGCCCCTCGACATAACCAGTCGCGCGCAGGCCTTCGCGGAATCCATCGAATTACTTTTGGTGTCGACTGGCGTATCGCAAGAAGCCAATGCGGGCGATCTTGCCGATCTGCTGCGCGCGCGCCGCGAGCGGCCACGCCATTGCCGCGCCGCCGAGCAGCGATATGAACTCGCGTCGTTTCAATTTATCGAGGTGCATTCGGTCCCCGTCAGCCAGGGCCGAGTTGCAGGATATCGAATTGGCGAGGATCAGTCAGGAGGTAACGGAACGATTTTCCAGCCTGTTAGCCGTTGGCGACGGCGGCCAAAGAACACTTCTCGTGCCGCTCGGTGCCGACACGTCACAGCAGTCGTTTCTTACGACACCGCGACACGCATGAGAGCGGCCCGGCAGGGGCTATGGCCATCCTGCTCGCCTGCTTCTGGGTTAGGAGCTACAATTAACAGGTTATGCGCGCCTGATCGGAAGGCGCACGTTGCTATGCAACTGCCACGGTCACAAGGATGAAGAAGACGAGGAAAAGACGGGTCCAACCGCATGGTGGACAAGGTATCAGCGGCGGAAAGCCCCCGCGCGCGGTCAAGCAGGCAGATCCATGCAGCCTGGTAGTGTTCGGCGCCAGCGGGGACCTTATGCATAGGCTGCTCGTCCCCGCGCTCTACAATCTTGCAGCGGGTGGCCTGTTGCCTGACGCCTTTGCGTTGATCGGCGTCGGGCGTTCCGAAAAGTCGGATGAAGCGTTCCGCGAGGATCTGCGCAAATCGTTGCACCAGTTCGCCACCCGGTCAGTGGTGGAAAAGATCGCACAGCGTCTCGTCGGGTGCGCGACCTATGTGCGCGGCGATGCCGACGATCCTGCGAGCTACGATCGGTTGCGGCAGGCCTTGCAACGGATCGAGGCCGAGCGTGGGACCAACGGCAATCGCCTGTTCTACATGGCAACCCCGCCTTCGGCATTCCGACCGATCGCCTGCCAGCTCGGACGCTCGCGCCTCGCGCGCGAGGAAAACGGTTCTTGGCGTCGGATCATCATTGAGAAACCGTTTGGCACTGATCTCGCGTCAGCGCGCAAGCTCAATCATGACCTGCTCTGTGTCTTCGACGAAGACCAGCTCTATCGCATCGACCACTATCTCGGAAAGGAGACGGTCCAGAACATCCTCGTTCTGCGGTTCGCTAATGGACTGTTCGAGCCGATCTGGAACCGCGACCACATCGACCATGTCCAGATCACCGTGGCGGAAACTTTGGGGGTCGGTCGCCGCGGCCGCTTCTATGACGAGACTGGCGCGCTGCGCGACATGGTGCCCAACCACCTTTTCCAGCTCTTGTCGCTCGTGACCATGGAGCCGCCGTCGCGGTTCGAAGCCGGCGCCGTGCGCTCCGAGAAGGCCGAGGTGCTCGACGCCGTGCTGGTGCCGAGCGAGGCGGAGGCGCTACGCAATTCTGTGCGCGGGCAGTTTACCCGCGGCCACGCCGGCAACAATCCGATCGAAGATTATCGCGCCACGCCCAACGTGCGGCCGGACAGCACGACGGAGACCTATGCGGCCCTCAGACTCCAGATTGACAACTGGCGGTGGGCCGGGGTGCCATTTTTCCTTCGTACGGGGAAGGCGTTGGAGACGCGCGTGACCGAGGTTGCGATCAAGTTCAAGCAGGCGCCGTTCGCGATGTTTCGCGACACGCCGATCGACCGCCTGGCGCAGAACTTCCTGGTGCTGGGCATCCAGCCGGTCGAATGCATCTCTCTGCAGTTCAACGCCAAGGTGCCAGGCCCGTCGATCAGCATCGGCGGGGTGGGCATGACGTTCCGTTACAAGGATTATTTCGATGCGGCGCCGTCCATCGGCTACGAGACGCTCATCTACGATTGCATGATCGGGGACGCAATCCTGTTTCAGCGGGCCGATGGTGTCGAGGCGGGCTGGCGCATCGTGCAGCCTTTCCTCGACGCCTGGCGAAACGCAGGCGCCGAGGGGCTCGCGTCCTACCAGGCCGGCACGTCCGGGCCAGCGGAGGCCGAGCGCCTGATCATGCAGAACGGCCGCGCCTGGCGGTCGCTGACGGAAGGATGCTGATGGCGCAGGAGCGGCGATCAATGGCGGCAGACTGGCGCGCGCACCGCGAGCGGCCACGCCGCCGGCCACCGCACCGCCGAGCAGCGTGATGAACTCGCGGCGTCTTACAGCGGGCATTGGGCTTCCTGCCACTGGCTGTGCCTTTGCTATAGTATCAAATCAGTCTGAGGCCAGCCACAGGCCATCCGCTATCGCCATAAGCAACTGAGAGCACAACACCGATCCGTTGCCAGCCGTTGAGGCGCATTCGGTCCGGCCCCTCCCAGTACCCACTACCTTAATTCCAATCAGTGTAAGTGCGCGGGGCAGCAATGGCCAATGTAGTCCTATCCTCCGCTATTCGTAGGATGAAGCCACTCGACCTAACTCGCTTCTTTTTTCTCCACCACCGCCGCGCAAAAATGTCCTCGTAGAAAAACCGGCCAAAGATCACGTCGCCCTTAATTTCATCCCGATGCAGTGTAACGTCCATTTTCAAACCCTCCTTCCCAGGCGGGAGGACGGCACTCAAGACATGTCGTGTTGTGCTTGGCGGCGGCTCAGGTGGGGGACCACCACTGAGCGACCAATATCCAATGTTGACGTGAGTAACGAAGGCAGGCGTCTTGCCGTAGTTGTCGATAGTGAGTTGGAACGTATCTCCTCTCCATCCGGTCGTTGGATCACCGGGAAAGTAACCGCCACCTGACACGTAGGCTCGTTCAGTGATTTTGCTATAGCGCCACAACAGGTACGTGTAACAGGCAAGTAAGGCAGTAAAAGCAGCCAACAGAAGATCGGTGAGCTTGGCATCCGACACGTAATCCCAAAATGGCTCCCACCAATTCTGGATTAGCTCCCACCAATGCTGGATTATCAGCATCCCACCTAATCACCTTCCGAAAATATCGGCATTCTTCCGCAACCAAGCTAACCGGAAACAATCTGCTGCAACAATCCCGATAGCCGCCTATCCGCCGATCACCCGCGCCAGTGGTGCTTGATGCTCTCAGTCAGACGGCCCTATCATGTGGGGTTTTCCCCAACACAGCGGCACTGCATTGACGTCAGTAGGAGATTTTACTTCTAGATCGCGGCTTCTGAGGCTTTATCGAAGAAGTGCAGCCGATCGGGCCGCACGACAAAGCGAAGCTTGTCGCCACGCTTAGCCCTCACCGTGGGTTCGACTGCCGCCACCATGGTCTGGTCGCCCACCTGCAGGTCGAGCAGAATCTCGGAACCCAGCTTCTCCACCACCTCGACGACCGCATCAAAACACAGTCCGGCGGCATCGCTGCCGTTAGACAAATGCAAGTCTTCTGGTCGGATGCCGATGGTCACATCCCGCTCGACATAGGGCGCAAGGCGTGGAGCAAGCTCCGGCGGCACCTCAATGCCGAAGCCGGGCTTGTGCGCCCGCAGGGCGTCTTTCTCGCCACTCACTCGGACAGCGGCGAAATTCATGCCAGGCGAGCCGAGAAAGCCGGCGACAAAACGATTGACCGGCGCGTTGTAGAGCTCGAGCGGCTCGCCCACCTGCTGCACGACTCCGTCCCGCATCACCACCACGCGATCGCCAAGCGTCATCGCCTCCACCTGGTCGTGGGTCACGTAGATCGCCGTCGTGTTGAGCCGTGTGTGCAGCTTCTTGAGCTCGACCCGCATCTGGACGCGGAGTTTCGCGTCGAGATTGGAGAGCGGCTCGTCGAACAAAAACACCCGCGGATGGCGCACAATGGCACGGCCGAGTGCGACGCGCTGGCGCTGTCCGCCTGAGAGCTGGCGCGGTTTTCGCTTCAGCAAATTCTGGATTCCGAGGATCTCGGCCGCCTCCTGCACGCGCGTACCGATCTCGGTGCGCTCGAATTTGCGCATCTTCAGGCCGAAAGCCATGTTGTCGTAGACGGTCATGTGCGGGTAGAGCGCGTAATTCTGGAATACCATGGCGATGTCGCGATCCATGGGCGGCAGATTGTTCACCACCGTATCGCCGATCAAAACATCGCCGGATGTGATGGATTCGAGTCCCGCCACCATCCGCAAGGTTGTAGTCTTGCCGCAGCCCGAAGGGCCCACCAGAACCACGAATTCCTTGTCGCGGATCTCGAGGTTCACGTCCTTCACCGCGTGCACCCCATCGAACATCTTGTTCAAGTTGTGGAGCAGGACGCGCGCCATCGCCTCATCCCTTCACGGCGCCGGTGACACCGGCGACATAATGCTCGACAAAGAAGGAATAAATAATCGCCACCGGGATCGAGCCGAGCAGTGCGCCCGCCATTAGCGGCCCCCAGTAGAACACATCCCCGCGGATGAGCTCCGAAGTGACGCCAACCGGCACGGTTTTCTGCGCTGGCGACGACAGGAACACGAGCGCGTAGATGAACTCATTCCACGACAGCGTGAAAGCGAAGATGCCGGCCGACAAGATGCCCGGGACTGCCACGGGGAAAACAATATAGACCATCGCCTTCCAGCGCGTGGCACCGTCGATCCGCGCGCACTCCTCCAGTTCTCGTGGGATCGCTTTGAAATATCCCATAAGCAGCCACGTGCAGAACGGGATAAGGAACGTCGGATAAGTCAAAATAAGCGCCCATGGCGTGTCGCCGAGGCGGAAATTGCGGATGATGTCAGCAAGCGGGATGAAGAGCAGAGTTTGCGGGACCAGATAAGTGATGAAGATGCCGGTGCCGAGGCTGCCCGCAAACGGAAATTGGAGGCGGGAGAGCGCGTAACCCGCAAGCAGCCCGCAGAATACTGAGATGATGGTGGCAACGATCGAGATGAGCAGCGTGTTCCACATCCAGGTGCTGAACAACGTTTCGCCGAGCAGGTACTGGATGTGCTCGAGCGTCGGATGGAGCGTCCAGAAAGGCGTATAGTTCGGCGCCATCCACGGGCGGTACAGCTCGCTATCCGGGCGCACCGTCGTTACCATCATCCAGTAGAACGGAAATAGCAGCACGAAGACGAACACCCCGAGCGGGATGTAGAAGAAGACCCAGCGCCGCCACTTCGCTCCTTCGATCATTGCTAATGCGTCTCCACCCGACGAATGTAGAGGAGCTGGATAACGACTACGATTAGCAGCACCGGAAACATGGCGAGCGAGATCGCCGCGCCCTCGCTTAACAACCCGGCGCCGATACCCACCTGATAGGCGTATGTCGCAAACAGGTGCGTGGCATTGGCGGGCCCTCCGCCAGTCAGCACGTAGACAAGCTGGAAGTCCGCAAAAGTCTGAATGACTGAGAACAGCACCACGACCATGGTGACGGGCAGCAGCAGCGGCCACGTCACATGCCAGAACCGCTGCCATGGCCTCGCACCGTCGATGGCCGCTGCTTCCTGGAGCTCAGGATTGATGGTCTGCAGGCCGGCGAGCAGGCTGATTGCATAGAACGGAACGCCGCGCCAGATGTTCACAATGATTACCGAGATCATCGCCAGATCCGGATCGCTCAGCCAGTTGATGCGCCCATGGATGAGCCCGAGGCGATAGAGCGTCCAGTTGATCACGCTGAAGGTCGGATCGAACATCCATTTCCAGGCGAAGGTCGAGAGCACGGTCGGAATAATGAATGGCAATAGCACGAACGCCCGCGTAATCGCTTTGCCTTTGAAATGCCGGTTGAGCAGAAGCGCAAGCCACAAGCCGAGCGCGAGCTTGAACACGGTCGTGACACCCGTGTACCAGAACGTGTTCCAGACTGCGGTCCGGAAAATACTGTCGTTCCAGAGCTTCGCGAAGTTGTTCAGTCCGACAAAGTGGCCTGGCACGCCCACTTTCGCGTCGGTTACCGCGAGCAGTACGCCCTCCACGAACGGATAGGCAATGAAAAGGCCCAGTATGACGACCGTGGGCAGAAACAGCGCCAGCGCAAGCCAGCGCTCATCTTCGAGCAGACGGCTGACAAGTGAATGTCTCTCCGCGGGACCGCTTGTGGGTAGATAAGCGACCGCCATGGGAATGCCGTGTCAGCCGTGTGCCTTAAGGGCTCATCAGGCGCCGTAGATCTTCACCAGCTCGCCATGGGCCCATTTGACGGCTTCTTCGGCGGGCATGCCCTGCACCGCCTTGGCGTACATATCGACGATAATGTACTTGGTGACGACTTCGGCTGCCTTGCGGGTCGAGGGCCCTTCATACCCCGCGAAACGTCCGGTCCGCGCCGCTTGCTTGTAGGGAAGCATGATCGGGTCGTCGTTCCACAACTTGTGCTTCTCCCACTCCGTCGTCGGGCCGACCGAGAAACCCTTCTGCGACACAAACCATTTATCGAAAACCTCCCTGGAATGAATCCAGCGGAGGAATTTCTTTCCCACGTCCCGGTTCTTGGAGTAGCTCATTAGCATGTTCGAGAACGGCACGTGATAGCTGAACTGCCCGCCCTGGCCCTGGGGCAGCGGCGCGTGCAGGATGTCGTCCTTCATCTGAGCGCCTGTCTCTGTCATGTAGGACTCCGGCTTGCGCAGGGCCTCGATATAGATCGAGGCGCCATTGAGCGTGGCGCAACAAGTTCCGGATAGGAACGCGCGGTTGTTGTTCGAATCGTCCCAAGCGAGACCGCCTTCGTCGTGTGCATCCTTCCAGAAGGCGACCATGAACTTCACGGATTCGACGGTCGCCGGGCTGTTCAACACGACCGTCTTGCCGTCGGCCTCAACCTCCTTCCCGCCCCAGGACCAAAGATAGGGATAGGCGAAAGCAGGGGCGTCGCCGAAGGTATGGCCAAGCGTCTGCCCGATCGGCCGGTTCTTTGCCTTGAGCTTCTTGCCGGCGTCACGGTACTCCTGCCAGGTCTGCGGGAATTTGCCATCGGTATAGCCGATTTCGGCGAACCAAGACTTCCGATAAGCGATCTGCAAGCCGACAATGCTCCAGGGCAGGGCGATCCATTTCTTTCCATCATTGGCGACCGCCTTCGAGGTTTCATAAAAGCCGCCTTGCGCCTTGCCGATCTCATCTGCGATGTTGCTGACGTCCACGAGGCTCTCGCCGTAAAGCTGCGCCCAGTTGTTGAGGACGCAGACGATGTCGGGGCCCGAGCCTGATTGAATGGCCGAGGTGACACGAGCCTGGATGTCGTTGGCGTTGATGGTCTCGACGTTGAGCTTCACGCCGAGCGCTTTCTCGCACTCTGCAGCAATCTCCCTTCGAAGCAGCTGGTCGGAAGCAGGAACGAAGTCGTTCCAGCGCAGCCAATGGAGCGTCGTGACCTGAGCGTGCGCGGGAGCGCGACCGGAGGCGAGAATGCCCGCCATCCCACCCATCCCGGCCGTGATTGCGCCGCAGCCCGAAAGTTTTATGAAACTACGCCTATCCAAGCGTGCCATGGCGTCCTCTCCCTCGAATTTTTTGTTGAGGGGCGACTGTATGGACAACCCCGTCACTATTCAAGGGCACGTTGGGGTGCAGGGGCTCATTGCTCAGGGAGAAAGGCATGGTTGGGCGGCTTGAAAACAAAGTTGCGATCATCACTGGTGGCGCGGGCGGCATCGGCGCAGCGACAGGCCTTGTATTCTGCCAGGAAGGGGGCCGTGTGGTACTGGTCGACAGTGATTCCGGTGCCATGCGCGTGGCGGTATCACATATTCAAGACACGGTTCCGGGTGCCCGTGTAGTGGCGGTCGTCGCCGATGTCGGCAAGGAAGAGACTGCAAGCGAGGTCGTGGCTCAAACGAGGAAAGCGTTTGGCGCTATCGATGTGCTGGCCAATATTGCCGGCATTCGCGCCTATGAACCGCTCGCCGTGGCCCGGCGGGATACCTGGGAGAAGATCATTGCGGTCAATCTCATGAGCTACGCCTATTTCATTCGCCAGGCCATCACGGATCTGCGCGCATCGGGGCGCGGAAGCATCATCAACATATCCTCCACTCACGCGATTAATCCCCGTGCCGGCATGGGACAGTATGATGTGACAAAGGCCGGCATCGTCTCGCTGACGCGAACGCTCGCATTCGAGGAAGCAAAGCACGGCATCCGCGTCAACGCCGTGTGTCCGGGGCTCACCCTTACGCCGTTTCACCTTCGGCGAGCCAAAGCGGCCGGACGGTCTCGGCAAGATCTGGATCGCGAAGCAACAGAAGGATGCCTGCTGGGTCGTTGGGCAGATCCGCGCGAGGTTGCCTATCCGATTCTTTGGCTCGCCTCTGACGAAGCATCATACGTCACGGGTTCAGTTCTGATGGTCGACGGCGGCCAGCTTGTGCGATGAAGCTTGGAGCTCGGCAAAGCGCTCGGTGCGTCCCTCGCCCCAGCGATACTCGATCGCGACATTGCCGCCCTCGGTCCAGCCCGGCTCACGCAATCGCTGGACAAAGGCGGCGGTCCATTGTGCCGCCGCCGTACCCGAGCCCAGCAAGCTGTTTCTTCGTGCCTCCACGCGACGATGTCCTGGTTGGTGGCAAACTGAGGTTAGGTCCGCTTCACCCCTCAAAGCGGACATCGCGAGCGGGGCAAGGGCTCAGTGTTTACGGTGCGCCTGCCGGTGGCCACGGACACGCACTGACAAAATTTCACAAGCCGTTCCAACCGAGACCGGTGACCCAGTGTCCGCTTTGGGTGAAAGAACACCACGATGGCCGTGGAGATTCGCCGCCTCGCCCATCGCGTCATAGCCGTGAGTGGGCGTGCCCGCTATGCGGCGGGAGGCGGCGGTGGCGGCTTCGGTGGCCTCGGGGGCGGGTGGCTTTGGCGGCAGCATAGGGCATCCCACGTCTCCGCCTCCAGGCGAGAGAGCCAAAGACGCTGAGACGCACCCTGTCTTGCGCTGGGTTTGTATCGCCGCGTCGCACCATCACCGGCTACACGCTCGACCCGGCAATTCGCGAGCTCAGCAACATCGATCGGGTTTTGATTGGGCTCTCGTGTGGGGCGAGCGACGTAAAGCTGCAGCAGAACAAACCGCGTCGAGCAAAGGCAACGGCTTTGACAGCAGCGGATGCAGGTACAGCATCGACGACATTGAGCAGATCGTGCGTGAAGGGCCGCCGCCGGGGGCTAACCGCTCTGACGTGTTTCACGCCATCGTGGGGC
>DASXST010000157.1:0-53729 GCA_036505835.1 Pseudolabrys sp.
AGCCAATCAAGCTTTTGTTCGCCAAAACTCGTTGTCGCGATGCCGCCCGGAGCTGTGACGACCGTTGCGAACGCTTGATATCGCTGAAGGAGAAATCCGAATCCCACCCAAGCACGAAGCGGTTGAATTGCCAGTTGGTGCCATACTGAATGCCACCCAAAACGCCGCGCGGATTGTCCGCGAGCGAGAGCGGCACAGTTCCCGTCGGGAAAGCGGTACCTGGCGTGAGGTCGATTGGGTCGCTGCCCCATGCGTAACCGAAATGGCCGCCGACATAACTGCCCGTCCAGTTGTAGGGGGCGGCTTCCGGCGGCGCGTAAGCCGGTCCCTTGGTTGGCAGATCGGCCGCGGAAGCCATCGACATGGTAGCAACTGTCGAAATGACTGCATTAATCGTGTAGAAAAGCAACGCATTAGCCATCTCCAAACAAGATAACGACATCCCGTTGCGAACGACGGCGGTGAGAGCCTTCTGGGAGCAATCGAATCTGCTCCGAAGCCCCAATTCACAGGCACAATAGGCGATTTCAGGAGCCATGGCTGTTGCCGATTGGGCACAGCCCTGAACATTCGTGTGGTCCGCTACGGTCACCCCTATGATATCTTGTAAAATTAGGCGCTTAAAAGCTCGACCAACGTCTTGCCGATCCTCGCGGGAGAGGGCGACACCTTGATGCCCGCCGATTCCATTGCGGCAATCTTGGACCCGGCATCGCCCTTTCCCCCGGAGATGATGGCGCCGGCGTGCCCCATGCGGCGGCCGGGCGGCGCAGTGCGTCCGGCGATGAACCCGACCATCGGCTTCTTGCGGCCTCGCTTCGCCTCGTCCTTCAAGAATTGCGCCGCATCTTCCTCAGCCGCGCCGCCAATCTCGCCGATCATCACCATTGATTCTGTTTTCGGGTCGGCCAGAAACATCTCCAGCACCGCAATGAACTCCGTGCCCTTGACCGGATCGCCGCCGATGCCGACGGCAGTGGTCTGGCCGAGATTCTCGCGGCTGGTCTGGAAAACCGCCTCATAGGTAAGCGTGCCGGAGCGCGTGACGATTCCCACCTTCCCCGGCTTGAAGATGTTGCCGGGCATGATGCCGATCTTGCATTCGCCCGCAGTCATTACGCCCGGGCAGTTGGGCCCGATGAGCCGCGACTTCGAGCCGGAGAGCGCGCGCTTCACCTTGACCATATCCATCACAGGAATGCCTTCGGTGATGCAGACGATCAGCGGAATCTCCGCCTGGACCGCTTCGCAAATTGCATCGGCGGCTCCCGCCGGCGGAACGTAGATGACGCTCGCATCGCATGCGGTTTTGTCCTTCGCCTCGGCGACCGTGTCGAACACCGGGAGACCGAGGTGCATCGAGCCGCCTTTGCCGGGCGACGTGCCGCCGACCATCTTGGTGCCGTAGGCGATCGCCGCCTGCGAATGGAACGTGCCGTTCTTGCCGGTGAAGCCCTGGCAGATGACCTTGGTGTTTTTGTCGACGAGGATGGACATCGGAACGTCTTACCGTTTCACCCGATCCATGACCTGGCATGACGCGACGATCGCGCGGCTCGGGCGTGCCGCGTTCTGCGCGTAAAATTTCTCGATGCGGTCGGGCGACAGGATCGTGATCCGGAAGTAACCGTCCATATCCGCGCCGACGATCGATTTGTTGTCGCTTGCAATTGCCCAGGCAAACGGCTCCTTGGTGTCGGCAGTCGCGGATGAGGAGCGGCCCCAAGCCAACCGTCCGTCCTGACCTTCGACAACATGGATCGCCTCAATGTCGCGCACGCGCGGCGGACTGGAGGTCGTCCGTTTGCCTGCATGGTGCGCGTTGTTGCCGAAGACGATTGACTTGCCTTTTCCGGTCCAGGTCCCCTTGAGATCGGGAATGCCATCCTGCGCGGGTGCGGGCGTCGCAACGGCGGCAAGCGCGAGAACGTGACGAATCATCGCTTCCTCCTGTGCCTGTTCGAAACGTTCATTGATTGCCCTTCACCGCTTTCACGATCTTCTGGGCGGCATCATCGAGATCGTCGCCCGAGGTCACGTTAAGCTTGGATTCCGCAATGATCTTTTTGCCAAGCTCGACATTGGTGCCCTCCAGCCGAACAACCAGCGGCACTTTCAGTCCGACTTCCTTGACCGCGGCGACCACGCCTTCGGCGATCACGTCGCACTTCATGATGCCGCCGAATATGTTGACCAGAATTCCTTTCACGTTCGGATCGGACGTGATAATTTTGAACGCCGCCGTGACCTTTTCTTTCGTGGCGCTGCCGCCGACGTCGAGGAAATTGGCCGGCGCCATGCCATAGAGCTTGATGATGTCCATGGTAGCCATCGCGAGACCGGCGCCGTTGACCATGCAGCCAATCGAGCCATCGAGCGCGATGTAATTGAGGTCGTATTTCGAGGCCTCGATTTCCTTCTCGTCTTCCTCGGTAAGATCGCGCAATGCGACGACGTCAGGGTGACGATAGAGGGCATTGCCGTCGAACCCCACCTTGGCATCGAGGCAAACGATCTGGTTGTCCTCGGTGACTACCAGCGGGTTAATCTCAAGCAGGCTCATGTCCTTGGTCGTAAATGCGGAATAGAGCTTGGGCAGGATCGCTTCGATCTGCTTCGCGAGATCTCCGGTCAGCTTGAGCGCCTGCGCCACCCGCCGGCCATGATGCGGCATGATTCCCGTCGCCGGATCGACCGAGAATGTGAGGACTTTCTCGGGGGTCTTGTGGGCGACCTCCTCAATGTCCATGCCGCCTTCCGTTGAAACAACGAACGCGACACGCGAAGTCTCGCGATCGATGAGGGCCGACAGGTAAAATTCGCGGTCAATCGCCGACCCCTCTTCGATATAGAGCCGGTTGACCTTCTTGCCATGCGGGCCGGTCTGGTGCGTGACCAGGGTCGACCCGAGAATGCGCGCCGATTCTTTTTTTACGTCATCGATGGACTTGACCACCTTGACGCCGCCGGCCTTGCCGCGCCCCCCGGCATGAATCTGCGCCTTCACCACCCACACGGGGCCGCCCAGTTCCTGCGCGCCCTTTACTGCTTCCTCGACGCTGAAGGCAGGGACACCTCGCGGCACAGGAAGGCCGAATTCGCGCAATACAGCTTTGGCTTGGTACTCGTGGATGTTCATGAGCCTCTCCGGCCGGCAGCAGCGAACAGAGAATAGCGACAGCACTATTCGTTATTTTGCCATTCGGTCTTCGCCCTAATTCGCCAGACCGGGTGCGATCTTCTTGCAGGCCTCGACCAGGCCCTGCACCGCCGCCGCCGATTTTTCGAACATCGCCCGTTCAGCACTGTTGAGCTCGATCTCGACAATTCGCTCTACGCCTTTTGCGCCGATCACCACCGGCACGCCTACATAAAGGTCCTTGACGCCATACTCGCCGTTGAGCCAGGCGGCGCAAGGCAGCACTCTCTTTTTATCGCGCAAGTAGCTTTCGGCCATCGCGACCGCGGATGCCGCCGGTGCGTAAAAAGCCGAACCGGTCTTGAGCAGATTGACAATCTCTGCGCCCCCATTTGCGGTGCGCTTCACGATTTCGTCGATGCGCGATTGCGTTGTCCAGCCAATTTTTACGAGGTCCGGCACCGGAATTCCCGCGACCGCTGAATAACGCGTGAGCGGCACCATGGTGTCGCCATGGCCGCCAAGCACGAAAGCCGTGACATCCTCCACCGAGACGTGGAATTCGTCAGCAAGGAAATAACGGAAGCGCGCCGAGTCGAGCACGCCCGCCATGCCGACCACTTTGTGTTGCGGCAGGCCGCAACTTTTCTGCAGCGCCCAGACCATGGCATCCAGAGGATTGGTGATGCAGATCACGAAGGAGTCGGGTGCGTATTTTTTTATTCCCGAACCGACCTGGCCCATCACTTTCAGATTGATGTCCAGCAAATCGTCCCGGCTCATGCCAGGCTTGCGCGGCACGCCGGCAGTAACGATGCAGACGTCGGCGCCCTCGATGGCATCATAGCTGTTGGTGCCGATGAATTTTGCATCGAAATCATTGATCGGTGACGACTGCGCGATATCGAGAGCCTTCCCTTGGGGAATGCCCTCCATAACGTCGAACAGCACGACGTCGCCGAGTTCCTTCAATCCAATGAGGTGGGCCAGCGTGCCGCCGATCTGGCCGGCGCCGATCAACGCAATCTTGTTACGCACCATGGCGGGAAAACTCTCGACTTGAGCGGCCGCCGAGGGCGGCCAGGTGGTGGTTAACCGGTCAGGTCTGGTCCGACAAGAAGCCGAAACTCGTAAGGTTCAATTGCAATCTTGTATACATTATACCAGCAGACCGAAGGGTGGGAGTCCAGAGGCAAGGTGGATGCAAACGTGGGGTACCGGCCAGTGGTGCGCGCTCAGGTTTCGACGATCTTGGCGATCTCGACGTCGGGGCCTTGTCGCGAGCCGTGCGGAAGGCCGAGATAGGATTGCGAGCGCATCTCGATCAGCCGCGACGCCGTGCGCTTGAATTCACTGGCTTCGTAACCCTCGGTGGCGAGATAAAGCTCGTCGGGCTGCGCCTGCGCAGAGGCCAGCAATTTTACGGCATGATCGTAAAGCGTGTCGATCAGAATAATAAATCGCTTGGCTTCGTTACGCTGCTCGTAACCCATCACCGGAATGTGGTCCAGGATGATCGTGTGAAATTCGTGCGCGATCCTGAGATAGTCACCCGCCGCTAGCGGTTCCGCGCAAAGATCATCGAATGAAAATCGAGCCACTCCCATCGCGGCCTTCGGCACGCGCACGGCATGGCCTTTCACCACGAGCTCATGCGGCGCTCCGGCATCGCCCGCCAGCCGCCGCCACGCATCGTCGAGCGCGATCTCGGCCTTGTCGTCATCCGGCACGTACCAGGTTGGCACGCCGGTAAGCTTTTCCAGTCTGAAATCAATTCGCGCGTCGAGGCGCACGATGTCACAATGCCGTTCCAGCAACGCAATGAAAGGCAGGAACAAAGCGCGGTTCAGTCCGTCCTTGTAGAGATCGCGCGGCGCGAGATTCGAGGTTGCCACCATGAGGACGTCGAGTTCGAACAGTCGGGTGAACAGGCGGCCGAGGATCATTGCGTCGGCGATGTCGGTGACATGGAATTCGTCGAAGCAAAGCAGCCAGCTCTCTTCCGCTATCGCAGCCGCGGTGCGTTGGATCGGATCGAGCTCACTGTCCTCACCGTTCTTGAACTCCTGCCGGAAGGTGTGAACACGTTCGTGCACGTCGGCCATGAATTCGTGAAAATGAACGCGTCGTTTGCGGACGACCGCGCTGGCCTCGAAAAACAGATCCATCAACATGGTCTTGCCGCGGCCGACCTCGCCGTAGATGTAAAGGCCCTTGAGCGGCGGCCCGGCCTGCTCGCGCTTTCCGAATAGCCACCCAAGCGATGACGATTTGCGCGCCAGCCGGTGCTCGTCGAGCCGCCGCTCGAGCGCAGCCAGGTGCCTGGCCAATGTCGCCTGACCCGGATCCGCCTCGATCTTTCCCGCGGCGATCAAAGCCGCATAGCGGGTGCTGAGAATTTCGGACATGCGTCAGGTGATTGGAAGGATAACGGCGGCCTCGTTGCGACGCCTATGAGGAATGGCCGCCGCTGTAAATCAAATGTCTAACCGTTGCCGTTTTTTGCCAATACGCACGCAATAAGCCTTTGGTGAGGCATGCATTTTTGCAAACTAGGGTTTCCGGAACTTTTCATATCGAATTTTTGCTGCATTGCATCATATATCTCGTTGCAGGGCGATTCGCCGGCGGACGCGGACTACGGACCCGGCAAGAGGAGAATTTCACATGGATGAGCCTTTGCCCGACGGCGGCATGATCCGCAAATTATGGGTCGGCGAAACCGATGCATATCGGAATCACCTCCTTCGTCTTGATCGCGAAAGCCGGCACCGGCGCTTTTCAGGGGCGGTATCCGACGAGTTCATCGCCCAGCACGCGGCGTCCGCCAGCAAGCTGAGTGTTGTGCTCCATGGCTTTTTCGTCGATGGCGTCTTGCGCGGTGCGGCGGAGCTGCGTTCCGTGGGATCGTTTTTTGCTCGGGCGGGAGAAGCCGCCTTTAGCATCGAGCAGCCCTGGCAAAGTCATGGCGTCGGCACGGTGCTGCTCGAACGGACCCTGTTGACCGCGCGCAACCGCGGCATGAAATTGTTGCAGATGCATTGCCTGGCGGAAAACAGCCGCATGCAACAGCTTGCCCGCAAGTTTGAAGCCGATCTCAAATTTGATTTCGGCAGCGTGGTCGGCGAAGTCGACCCGCCGCGTTACACCCCGCTGTCGCTGATGCGTGAGGCTGTCGCCGACGCGCATGGTGTGACCACTGCCTGGCTTGACGCGCAGTCGCGTATGTTCGGCGTTGCATGATTCATTGCGGCCGTGACGTCACACGTGGTCACGCGGTGAACGGATAGCTCGCCTCGACCACATACGGCCCACCGCCGACCGAGGCGCGCGAGGAAAAAAGCACAAAGCGGGAGACCCTGAACGGCGATGTCCGGAAATACCCCCGCGCTGAAAGATATTCCGCAACCTGTTGGCTTGAGGATTCCCTGAGACGCGCCAGCGTGACGTGCGGCGTGAATTTTCGTCCTTCCGGCTCAAGCCCGATGCGCTGCATCAGCCGTTCGTGCTCGGCCTGCACATCGATGAGGGGCTGTATCGGCGCGACGCTCGCTACGACAGCGCGTGGCTTATGCCCTCCAAATGATGTCAGACCTTCCATGTACAGCTCAAAAGGTCCGCGTTTCACACGCCCAAGCATCGAGGCAACTTCATGCGCGACACTGTCATCAACGTCGCCAATAAAGCGCAATGTCAGATGGTAGTTTTCCGGATCGATCCAGCGCGCACCCGGCAGGCCTCCGCGCAGCGTCGCGAGCGCCTGTCCGACATCGGGTGGAATTTCAACCCCGGTAAAAAGACGCGGCATTGCCAAACTCTCAAATCACAATGGGCGCCCGGCACGCGCTCTAACAATCAACTCCTCGACCAGCGGCAGGACGCGCGCCACGATGGCCTCAACACCTGCGCCGTTCGGATGCATGCCATCCCCCTGGTTCAGTTTGGGATCGGCAGCGACGCCATCGAGGAAGAAGGGATAAAAGACGACAGGATGAGTCGAGGCAAGCGCCGGATAAATGCCATCAAACGCCTTCGAATACTCCGGACCCATGTTTGGCGGGGCCCGCATGCCAGCGAGCAAGACAGTTATGTGACGGGCCGTCAGCCTGCGCAGAATGGCATCGAGCGCAGTCTTGGTGACGTTGGGATCGAGGCCGCGCAGCGCATCGTTTGCACCCAGTTCGACAATGACCGCGTCGGTCCCGTCCGGAACTGACCAATCGAGCCGGGCAAGTCCGCCCGAAGCCGTATCACCCGACACACCTGCGTTCGTAATCGTGGCGCCAATGCCTTTGGCTTTCAGGGCCGCGGCCAGCCTGGCGGGAAAAGTGTGTTCCACCGGGAGACCCAGCCCCGCGCTGAGCGAGTCGCCGAGCACGACAATGTTGACCGGCCGTTCAGCCGCCTTCACGCCCGTGGCTGGCGTAAGCGCGCAGAGCAGTGCGACCATCGCCCCCACTAGACGCTGGACCCGGAGGGTGTTCGTCCCATATGAGCGGGGTTGCAAAAAATGAGGTCCCATGACGAATAACTCCCAGGCGGGACCGGCCATAGCATTGGCCGGCGTCAATCTCTCGCTCGGGCATGGCGCGGCCCGTGTTCATATCCTCAAAGACATCGATCTGCATATAGGCAGAGGCGAGGCAATTGGCCTGGTGGGTCCGTCCGGATCCGGCAAATCGACCCTGCTGATGGTGATGGCCGGGCTCGAACGCGCCGATAGCGGAACGGTTGCGGTCGCGGGGGAAAACTTGAGCACTCTCGACGAAGACGTGCTGGCGCGGTTTCGCGGCCGGAATATAGGAATTGTGTTCCAATCGTTTCACCTGATCCCGACTATGACCGCGCTGGAGAATGTTGCGGTCCCGCTCGAGCTGGCAGGCATCGCCGACGCGCACGATAGGGCACGCGACGAACTTGCCGCCGTCGGCTTGAGCGACCGACTCGACCATTATCCTGTTGAACTCTCGGGGGGTGAGCAGCAACGCGTGGCGGTCGCGCGTGCGCTCGCCCCTGATCCGGCAATTATCGTGGCCGACGAGCCGACCGGCAATCTCGACGAAGATACTGGCAAGCAGATCATCGAACTTCTGTTCGCAGGACACGCCAGGCGCAAAACCACGCTCGTGCTTGTCACCCACGACCCAGCGCTGGCAGCGCGCTGTGCGCGCGTGGTGCGGCTGCGCTCAGGGCGAATTGACGGTGTGACACCTCCATGAGCGTACGAAAAATCGCCAGGCCATCGGGCCACTGGCTGTCCTTGCGCTACGCCTTGCGCGAACTGCGCGGCGGGTTGCACGGGTTTTATGTTTTCGTCATTTGCATCGCGCTCGGCACCATGGCGATCGCCGGCGTCAGCTCGCTAGCGGCAAGCCTTGCGGAAGGCCTTGCTCGCGAAGGCCGCATCATTCTGGGCGGCGATCTTGCTTTCACGTTAATCCAGAGGGAAGCCGAGCCAAATGAGCGCGCATTTCTCGAAAAGCACGGCCGGGTTTCGAGCGCGGCAACCATGCGCGCCATGGCGCGCGCGCAAAATGGGGAGCCAACGCTGGTTGAGATAAAAGCTGTCGACGCATCCTACCCTTTGTTCGGACAGACCACGCTTGATCCAGCCGGAGCGCTTGGCGAGGCGCTGGCACAACGCGAAGATGTTTTTGGCGCAGTCGCCGACCCGACACTGATGGCGCGGCTTGATGTCTCCAGGGGTGCCCACGTCCGCGTTGGTGGCGCAACCCTCGAAATTCGAGCTGCCCTGGCTAGCGAGCCCGACAAGCTTGCCAGCGGCATCGGGTTCGGTCCCCGGCTGCTGGTGAGCCAGGACGCGTTGCGCGCCACAGGCCTGATACAGCCCGGCAGCCTTGTGCGATGGCACTACCGATTGCGCCTGCCGGCAAATGATGCGTCCGATGCGGCAGCAAAAGCGCTCGCGACTGAGGCGCGCACGCAATTGCCGGAAGCCGGTTGGGATATCCGCAGCCGCAGCAATGCCTCACCGCAACTCGAACGCAATGTCGAGCGCTTCACCCAATTCCTCACCATCGTCGGTCTGACCGCGCTTCTTGTCGGCGGCGTCGGTGTCGGGAATGCCGTCAAGAGTCACCTAGACCGACGCCGCGACACAATTGCGACAATGAAAGCTCTCGGTGCCAGCGGACGGCGTGTATTCGCTATTTATCTCACGCAGGTCATGGTTGTGGCGCTCGCCAGTGGAGTCGTCGGTGCGGCACTCGGCGCCATCTTGCCGTTTGCGATTGCCTGGATGTTCGGCGCAATCATTCCGCTGCCGTTGGTACCCGCATTGCATCTCGACGAGTTGCTGCTGGCGCTTTTGTACGGGTTGCTGGCGGCCCTGGTTTTTGCGCTGTGGCCATTAGGACGAGCTCACGACGTGCCCGTGGCAGAACTCTTTCGCGACATGGTGGCGAGCCAGCCCCGCCGCCCCCGCAAACGCTATATCGCCTTAACAGCCATTTCCGTCCTCGTATTGGCGGCTTTGGCCATTGCGCTGTCTTATGACCGCCGCGTCGCAATCATTTATGTCGCAACAGCCGCCGCCGCGTTTGTATTGCTCCGCATGATCGCTGCGCTGTTGATGGTCATCGCGCGCCGGGCACCCCGCCCGCGCGCGACCGGACTGCGAATGGCTTTGGCGAACATTCACCGGCCAAGCGCGCTGACGCCGACGATCGTTCTCTCGCTCGGGCTCGGCATCACTCTGCTTGTGACGGTCATCGAGATCGACGGCAATCTGAGGCGGCAGTTTGCAAACGAATTGCCGTTGAAAGCTCCGTCGTTCTATTTCCTCGACATACCTGCCGATCAGTCCTCACGTTTTGCAGATTTCGTCCAGACGCAGGCGCCGACCGCAAAATTGGAGGAGGTGCCAATGTTGCGTGGGCGAATCGTGTCCGCCGGAGGCACCGAGGCCGAGAAGCTCAAGCCAAGAGAGGACGCAGCCTGGGTGCTGCAAAGTGATCGAGGCATCACTTATGCGAATAACATTCCTAACGGGTCAAGGCTGGTGGAAGGAAACTGGTGGGGAGCGGATTATGAAGGCCCACCGCTCGTTTCATTCGAAAAGCGCATCGCCGACGGCTTGGGCCTCAAGCTTGGCGATTCAGTCGTCGTCAACGTGCTGGGCCGCAATATCACGGCGACGATCGCAAACATGCGTGCCGTCGATTGGGAAAGTCTCGGTATCAATTTCGTCATGGTATTTTCCTCCAATTCATTTCGCGGCGCGCCGCACAACCACCTTGCCACCCTGACTTATCCTGGCGGCGGCAAGCCGGCCGAAGAGGTAGCGCTTATTCGATCGGTGGCTGCGGCCTTTCCGATGGTGACGGCGGTGCGCGTGAAGGATGCCCTCGATGCGGTTGGGAGCATCGTGGCCAATCTGGTGCTCGCAATCCGCGGAGCCAGTGGACTTACCTTGGTGGCGGCAGCTCTGGTGCTCGGTGGCGCTCTAGCCGCCGGTCACCGCTCCCGGGTCTATGACGCCGTAATCTTGAAGACCCTTGGCGCCACTCGATTTCGCCTCCTAGCGGCTTACGGCACCGAATATCTGCTCATCGGCGCCGCTACCGCTCTGTTCGGGATGATCGGTGGCTCACTTGCCGCGTGGCTCATCGTCGCTCAGCTCATGCACCTGTCATTCATCTGGGTGCCCTGGCCCGCCATTGCGGCGGCCTTGGCCGCAGTGGCGGTTACGGTAATCCTTGGCCTCGCCGGCACCTATCTCGCCCTTGGGCAAAAACCCGCACCGATACTGCGAAATCTGTAGGTTTTGCGACATTCCGCCACGGCACCCCCGCGTCCCCACATTTCCGCTATAAATACCGCTACCGGACGTTAACGATGCGCAATGGTGTAAGGGTCATCGTCAAGCCACATCTAGCGCCGAGACTAGCCAAGCACTAGATTCGGGCAACGAGCGCGACGGCACCATGCCGGCGCGCGTGACGTGCCGGCGAAAGCCGGCACATGAGAGAGGAAACATCGATGTCGGATTACGACCGTAACGTAGCTGCTCGCGGCTTGGGCTCCGCGCCTGCTATCGCGATCGATGCGGGCCTGCGCGCCTACATGATCCGCGTCTACAATTACATGGCCGCCGGCGTCGCTCTGACCGGCGTCGTCGCCTGGCTTACGTTCAATGCGGCAGTGGTCACCGATGCGGCTGGACGCATCACCGCGCTGACGCCCTTTGGCCAGACAATCTTCAGCGGACCTTTGGCCATTGTGCTGTTCCTGGGCACGCTCGGCCTGGTGTTCTTCATGAGTTTCAGGATCGGCAGCCTGCAGCCAAGCACGGCGTTGATCCTGTTCCTTGTCTATGCCGCGTTGCTGGGACTCATGCTATCGTCGGTATTCCTGGCGTATACAGGGGCGTCGATTACCCGCACCTTCTTCATATCAGCGGCATCGTTCGGCGCACTGAGCCTGTACGGATACACGACACAGCGTGATCTCTCGCCGGTCGGATCGTTCCTCACCATGGGACTGTTCGGCCTGATCCTGGCGATGATCGTCAACATATTCCTCAAGAGCAGCGGACTCGACTTCGCGATCTCGGTGATCGGCGTGCTGATCTTCGCGGGCCTGACAGCCTGGGATACGCAGCGGATTAAGGAAATGTACAGCGCCAATGACGATGGCACTGTTGCAAGCCGCAAGGCGATAATGGGCGCACTGACGCTCTACCTAGACTTCATCAACCTGTTCCTGTTCCTTTTGCGCTTCGTCGGCGATCGCCGCTAGGCAGCAGCACAGGACGAACTTGCCACCGCCCCGGCCGTGTGCCGGGGCGGTTTTGTTTTCGGTCGTTGCCGCGCTCGATACGGCAATCCATGATGCGGTCTTGCCAATTCATCATGGAGGCGCGGCACGGCCGCGCATGACGATCTCGAATGAGCAAGCCAAAAATCCGGCCAGCCGCGCTTACGGATATTCCAGCAATTACGCGCATATACGCGCATGCGGTCGAGCATGGTACCGCCACATTCGAACTCGAGGCGCCGGATGAGGCCGAGATGGCCCGCCGTATGAATGAACTCACGTCCCGCAGTTTTCCCTATCTGGTGGCGGATCTGGACGGAGTATTGGCGGGATATGCCTATGCGGGGCCTTACCGCACGAGGCCGGCATACCGCTTCACGGTCGAGAACTCCATCTATATTGCGCCGGATGCTCAGCGCCGCGGCATTGGCAGGATCCTGCTCGAAGAATTAATAAAGGCTTCGACCGAGCGCGGCTTCCGCCTGATGGTGGCCGTCATTGGCGATTCAAGGCAGATCGCCTCGATCGGCGTCCACAAAGCGACCGGGTTCAGCCACGTCGGCGTGCTCGAGAACATCGGCTACAAATTCGATCGCTGGGTCGACACCGTGCTGATGCAACGCGCGCTCGGACCGGGGGCAAGCACGCCACCTTGATCGGCCTCAGTTCAAAACGAGAGCGAGCGAACGATCGATCGAACGCAATACGCGCTCAAGCTCGTGGCCACGCCTGACGACCAGTCCCGTCGCAGAGATCACGCTGTAGGTTCCCTGCCGGCGTTCCAGCTTCGGATTCTTTTCGATGCGATAGATCGGCACTTCGGACGAGCGACGGAACACGGAAAAAACAGCCCTGTCTTTCAGAAAATCGATGGCGTAGTCGCGCCACTCGCCAGCGGCGACTTTGCGGCCATAGAGATCGAGAATGCGATTGAGTTCGCGGCGACTGAAGGTCACCTGATTTGAGGGGGCGGTGCGCACCTGACTACCGCCGCCCCCAGGCTGGCTGGGGTCTAATTCGCCGGAACCGAACGACATGCGGCGCCTCCCTTGTCCCGCGACATGATCGCGCCAGACAACGCGCGCGGCAAGAGCTTCCTTGCCGCGCCAAAGTCACTGGAAAACGCAGCAAAACAGCGGATAGACGATCACGAAGTCGTTAAACCCTCCCACAATAACGCCCAATTTCGGTCAATCGCCGGTCACGCTGGATTGGGATAAGGCTAGCGTTGCCTCAAGGCCCGGTCCGGTACGAGCACCGGATTCCTCAGCCCCCCAGCCCCCCGGGGCTCGATCGGCCGGGCCAGTTGAGTTCCGCGTACGGTTCAATCCCCTAATGCCTTCGGGCCGGCTTGGTGCCGGCCCGATTTTTATTTCAGAGCGATTCAATTTTGGGAGATTAATTTGCCGGAGCGCTGCAACAATCCGCGGAGGACGCTCCCAGCATTACGCCAGGCTTCGACGCCAGGCCGCTTTGCACGACGACGTCGAGTCGATCGATGTCTTTAAGCGAAAAATCGCCCTTTGGGATTTCGCTGAGCGGCACGCTGAAAGTTTGAGTCTGCCCGTTCCAATTGCCAAGCTTTACCCAGCGGCGCACCACGTTGTGGTAGGTCAGCGTGCGATCCTGATTTTCGCCGCGCCCGATTTGCACGGCCACTTTGCTCGTGATCGGGCAGAGCCAAACCTCGCCGCTGCTATACTCGCCCTGGGCGGCAGGCACATTCACCGTCACCTTCCCGTCGGCCACATTCATTTGCACCGGCAACGCGAGCACCGCGGAATTGCGCCGCGTTTGCATGATCGCTTTTTCAATCGCCGCCTTGTCGCTTCCGAGCACATGCACGGTGCCGTTGACGACGACTTGCGGTGTATAGACCTCGCGGTCGCCGCGTGTTTCGGCATATGCACGTTGCCGATCGGAATGACCGTGCAGTGCCAGCGTGTCCTTCCAGCCGAGATAATCCCAGTAGTCGACTGCAAGACTCATGGTCAGGAGCGAGGGGTCGAGCGAAAGCTCGCCGAGCAGCTTGTCGGCAGCCGGACAAGACGAACAACCCTGGCTTGTGAACAGTTCAATAACCGCACGTGGCTCGGTGGCCGATACGGCAGTCGTGCTGCAAATGAACGCGAACGCAAAGGTGGTGTGGCGATAGTTCATATCGTTCGCAGTCCTTGCCTCGCCCGCGATTTATAGATCGCCCCCTCGATCACCCGCCACTCACTTCGCGGTGAGTGCCCCTTTTTTTTGCCCACCATCAGTGGGCGACGGCTAACCAGCCAATTGACGCAAGACATACTGCAAAATGCCGCCGTTCTTGAAGTAATCCAGCTCGTCCAAAGTATCGATGCGGCAGATCAGGGGGATGCGCTTGAGGGTACCATTGCCCGACACGATCTCGGCAATCAACCGCTGGTGAGGCTTGAGCTCGCCATGCAATCCACGGATTGTGACCTGCTCGTCCCCCTTAAGTCCGAGGGATTGCCAGGAAGTTCCTTCCTCGAACACCAGTGGCATTACACCCATGCCGACGAGATTGGAACGGTGAATGCGCTCGAAAGACTGCGCAATCACGGCTCGGATCCCAAGCAGAACCGAACCTTTGGCTGCCCAGTCGCGCGAGGAGCCGCTGCCGTATTCCTTCCCCGCGAAAACCACCAAAGGAACTCCGCCGGCCTTGTACTTCATCGCCGCGTCGTAGATCGGCATGCGCTGTTTCGACGGATGATGGATGGTGACGCCACCTTCGACGCCTGGCACCATCTGGTTCTTGATGCGGATATTGGCGAAGGTACCGCGCATCATCACTTCGTGGTTGCCACGGCGCGTGCCGTACTGATTGAAGTCAGCAGGCTTCACCTTGTGTTCGACAAGATATTTGCCGGCTGGCGAATCAATCTTGATCGAACCGGCGGGTGAGATGTGATCGGTCGTGATTGAATCGAGAAGCAACGCGAGCACGCGCGCATCGACAATATCTTCGAGTGGCTTGGGATAGCGTCCCATTCCCACGAAGTACAGCGGGTTCTGTACGTAGGTGGACTTTTTGTCCCAATCGTACGTCACGCCGCCTTTCACACTGATCTTTCGCCAGTTGGAGTCGCCCTTGAACACATCGGCATACTTCTTTGCGAACATCTGGCGTGTGATGTTCTTCGCAACGAAGTCTCCGATTTCCTTGTTTGAGGGCCAGATGTCCTTGAGGAAGATTTTTTTGCCCTTCTGGTCGGTGCCGAGCGGATCCCGCGCGACATCGACATTCATCGAGCCCGCTATCGCATAAGAGACAACCAACGGCGGCGAAGCGAGGTAGTTGGCGCGCACATCGGCATTAACGCGGCCTTCGAAATTGCGATTGCCGGACAGCACGGCCGCCGCCACGAGATCGTTGTCGTTGATCGCCTTTGAATTCTCCGGCGGAAGCGGACCCGAATTCCCGATGCAAGTCGTGCAGCCGAAGCCGACGAGATTGAAGCCGAGCTTGTCGAGATCCTTCTGCAGGCCGGACCTGACGAGATACTCGCCAACGACCTGCGAGCCGGGGGCAAGCGAGGTCTTGACCCAGGGCTTCGCGGCCAAGCCTTTCGCTGCAGCCTTGCGGGCGAGCAGGCCGGCGCCGATCATCACATTGGGATTGGATGTGTTGGTGCAGGATGTGATCGCCGCGATGACGACATCGCCATGCCCGAGATCATAGTTTTTGCCTGAAACCTTGACGCGCTTCTTGGCCTCGGCGCTCTTGCCGAATTCCTTATCCAGAGATTGCGCAAAGCCAGCCTTGACTTCCTTTAATGCTACCCGATCCTGCGGACGCTTCGGCCCGGCGAGAGACGGTTCGACCGAGCTTAATTCCAGCTTCAGCACGTCCGTGAAAAGCGGATCGGGCGTCGTTTTCACCCGATACATACCCTGCGCTTTCGCATAGGCCGCAACCAGTGCAACCAGGTCGGGCGGACGGCCCGTGTCTTTCATGTAGCGAATCGTATCATCGTCGATCGGCGAGAACCCGCACGTCGCGCCGTATTCCGGCGACATGTTACCGAGCGTCGCCCGGTCTGCGATGGTGAGATACTCAAGGCCGGGGCCAAAGAACTCGACGAACTTTCCGACCACGCCACGTTTGCGAAGCATCTCGGTGACGGTCAGCACGAGATCGGTCGCGGTGACCCCCTCTTTCAGCTTGCCAGCCAGCCTGAAGCCAACCACCTCGGGCAGCACCATCGACAGCGGCTGACCCAGCATCGCTGCCTCCGCTTCGATTCCGCCGACGCCCCACCCGAGCACCGAGAGGCCGTTCACCATGGTCGTGTGCGAATCGGTGCCCACCAGAGTGTCGGGATAAGCAACCTCCATGGTCGCGGTCTTCCCGTCGACCTTCACCTTGTCCTTGCGGTTCCATACAACGCGCGAGAGATATTCAAGGTTGACCTGGTGGCAAATGCCGGTCCCTGGTGGCACAACGCTGAAATGGTCGAATGATCGCTGCGCCCATTTTAGGAATTTGTATCGCTCTTGATTCTGCCGATACTCCTCCTCGACGTTTTTCTTGAAAGCGGCATTGTTGCCGAAGAAGGTGACCGCCACCGAA
This sequence comes from Pseudolabrys sp., assembly GCA_036505835.1. GTDB lineage: Bacteria > Pseudomonadota > Alphaproteobacteria > Rhizobiales > Xanthobacteraceae > Pseudolabrys. Next base: position 16,506 of record DASXST010000157.1, read on the forward strand.
TGGTCGATGACCAGGTCGACGGGCACTTGCGGGTTGATCTTCTTTGGATCGCCGCCGAGCTGCTTCATCGCATCGCGCATGGCGGCAAGATCAACGACTGCAGGCACGCCCGTGAAATCCTGCATCAGCACGCGCGCGGGGCGAAATGCGATCTCACGTTCGGAGGTTTTCGTCTTGAGCCACTCGGCAACGGCCTTGATGTCGTCTTTGGCGACCGTGCGTCCATCCTCGTTGCGCAACAAATTCTCGAGCAGCACTTTCATAGAAAAGGGCAAGCGAGAAATGCCCTTGAGCCCGTTTCGCTCGGCCGTGGGAAGGCTGAAGTACGCGTACGTTTTGCTTCCAACCTGAAGGGTCTTGCAGCATCTGAAGTTGTCGAGCGAAGTCATAAGAGCGTTTCCATTCCCGGCCGGTTAAGCGGCGCTGGTTCGGACTAAGCTATTGGCAAGGCGGAGTTTTTCTTGCTGGCGAGACTTGCGTCCGAATTCGAATTCCGTAACGTCGCAGTTTGGGGCTTATAAGGGCTTTTCTTGCAAGACGCTACATTGACCGGGGAACCGCGCCAAAAATGCTCGTAAAATCGGGGTTTTCCGCCTTCCGTGCGGTCGTGTCCTGCTCGGCGAAGGGGCGGTCGCTGCGGTGATGCAACTCAAAGCTGAAAATCTGTCCTGCAATCGAGGCGGGCGCGAGGTGTTCCGGAACCTGAGCTTCGGCCTGAAGACGGGCGAAGCGATGGTGGTAACCGGCCGCAACGGGGCCGGCAAATCATCCCTGCTAAGAATGATTGCCGGTTTGGTCCGGATCGCCTCGGGTCGGCTTAGTCTTGAAGGCGGCGAACCTGACATCCCGATTGGCGAGCAGGCGCACTATCTTGGCCATCAGGACGCGTTTAAGCCTACGCTTACGGTTGGCCAGAACCTGCAATTCTGGAGTGGATTTCTCGGTGACGGTCGCACTGTCGAAGGGGCACTGCAGGCTGTGGATCTTGCATCGCTGACAGATCTGCCTGCCGCTTTTCTCTCGGCCGGCCAGCGGCGCCGACTATCGATTGCTCGCCTTTTAGCAGTACCGCGACCGATTTGGCTACTTGACGAGCCGACTTCTTCGCTTGATGCGCCATCGCAGCAGCGCCTCGCCGAGCTGATGCACGTTCACCTGCTCGATGGCGGGATGATCATCGCGGCCGCGCATGGCGCGATTGGTCTGGAACGCGCACGTGAGCTGAAATTAGGCTTGGCATGAGATCGTTCAACACGCTCCTTCTCCGTGACGTGCAACTTGCGACTCGTGTCGGGGGCGGCGCTCTCATGGGCGCGTTGTTCTTTCTGATCGTGGTTACTATGACCCCTTTCGCAATCGGCCCCGATCTCGCGCTGCTCAGGCGTATCGGACCAGCAATCCTTTGGCTTGGTGCTTTGCTCGCAAGCTTGCTTGCGCTCGACCGGCTATTTGCCACCGACCATGATGATGGCTCGCTCGATCTCCTGATGATGGCGGCAATGCCGCTCGAATTGACGGTTGCGACGAAAGCAATCGCGCACTGGATCACGACTGGATTGCCGCTGGTGGTGATCGCGCCCCTGCTCGGGTTGATGCTCAATGTCGAATTGCACGCGGCTGGCTGGCTCGCGTTGACTCTCGCCGCGGGCACGCCGGCGCTCACCTTTATCGGTCTGGTCGGAGCTGCGCTCTCGGTTGCCCTGCGCCGCGGTGGCTTGCTGCTTGCAGTATTGGTACTGCCTCTCACTGTCCCGGTGCTGATCTTCGGCGTTGCTGCGGCGAATGCGGCGATCCTGGGATCCGGGCCGTTTGGTCCACCTTTCACCATCCTTTGTGCGCTAAGTTTGGCGGGCTTGGTGCTCGGCCCGATTGCGGCGGCGGCAGCACTACGACACGGACTGGAATGACATACATACAGACTGTAGCGACATTGATGAGAGCCCACGAATGCCAGTGATTGATCTTGCGAACCCGTCGCGCTTTCTGAGTATCGTCAACCGGCTGCTGCCCTGGCTGACGGCCGCGACGATCATCCTGTTCGTGGTCGGCCTCTATCGTGGGATGAACGCACCCGACGATTACCAGCAGGGTGCCACGGTAAAGATCATGTTTCTGCATGTGCCGGCGGCCTGGCTCGGCATGTTTGGCTGGGGGCTCATGAGTGTCGCCGCATTGGGAACGCTCGTATGGCGGCATCCGCTGGCCGACGTCGCAGGCAAGGCGGCGGCTCCTATCGGCGCAGCTTTCACATTTATTTGCCTCGTCACCGGCTCCCTCTGGGGCCGCCCGACCTGGGGTACTTATTGGGTATGGGATGCGAGGCTGACGTCGATGTTGGTTCTCCTGCTACTCTATCTTGGCGTGATCGCGATCTATTGGACCGCCGAAGAACCGGGGCGCGGGGCACGTGCGGCCGCGATCCTATCCCTGGTTGGTGCGGTCAACCTCCCGATCATCAAGTTCTCGGTCGACTGGTGGAATACGTTGCACCAGCCGGCTTCGGTGTTCCGCATTGGCGGGCCGACGATCGATCCGGCATTGCTCGCGCCACTGCTGATCATGGCGTTAGCCTTTACGCTGCTCTTTGTGACCCTTCACCTTGCCAGCATGCGCAATGAAATCCTGCGTCGCCGCGTGCGTAGCATGCGATTGCTGCAGGCACAGGAATTGGCGGAGGCGACATGAATCTCGGGCCTCACGCCGATTTCATCGTCGCCGCTTACGCGGTCACGATATTTGTGGTGGCCGCATTGGCCGCCTGGATCGCTCTCGACTATTCGATACAGCAACGCATCCTTGGTGACCTTGAGGGACGCGGAATCACCCGGCGGTCTCATCGCAAAGGCTAGACCATGAGCACTGTGTCGAGTGAGGGCTCGGGCAAAAAGCAGCGCAACCTGTTGCTGCTGCTTCCCCTGATCGTTTTTCTCGCGCTGGCAGCCTTGTTTTTTTATCGGCTTGGTGCCGGCGACCCGGCGCGAATTCCGTCGGCGCTGATCGGGCGCCCGGCGCCGGTCACCAATCTGCCGCCGCTTCCCGGACTCCAACGCGATGGCAAGAGCGTGCCTGGGCCTGGCGCGACGACCTTTCAGGGTTCGGTGACGCTTGTAAACGTGTGGGCATCGTGGTGCGTGCCCTGCCATGACGAAGCGCCATTTTTGGAGCAATTGGCAAAGGACAAGCGCATCCAGCTTGTCGGTATCAACTACAAGGACCCGCCTGACAATGCGCGGCGATTCCTCAATCGCTATGGAAACCCGTTCTCTGCCGTCGGACGCGACGAAGCCGGCCGCGCATCGATTGACTGGGGTGTCTATGGCGTGCCGGAGACTTTCCTGGTCGGCCGCGACGGGCGCATCGCCTACAAGCTTGTTGGCCCAATTACGACAGACAATCTCGCGCGTACGTTGTTACCGGAGATTGAAAAAGCGCTGCGCTAGTCCTGCTCGCCTTTTTCAGCGCTGTACTTATTGAGCAGCGGGACCTGCAACGCCGCGAACAGGAAGGTTAGCGGCACCACGCCGAACAATTTGAAGCTCACCCAAAAGTCGGTTGACTGCGTGCGCCAGACTGCCTCGTTCAGGATCGCGAGAGCAAAAAAGAACAGCGCCCACCGCAAGGTAAGCTTGCGCCAGCCTTCCTCGCGCAGATGAAAGACGGAATCGAAGACCAGTCCGAGGAGCGGCTTGCTGAACGCGAGGCCGATCATCAGCGTTGCGCCGAACAGGACATAGATAATCGTGGGCTTTAACTTGATGAAAAGCTCGTCATGCAGGACGAGCGTGAGACCGCCAAACACCAGCACGATGCCGGCGGTGACCAATGGCATGACCGCGAGATGTCTTGTCATCGCATACGAAACGGCAAGCGCGATGAGAACCGCAATCATAAAGGCGGCCGTCGCAATAAAGATGCCGAACTTCGCGTTCGCCGCAAAAAACAGAACCAGTGGCCCGATGTCGAGCACGAGCTTGAGGACCGGGTTGAGTTGCTGCTTCTTAACCATGTGCTCTATGAATCCAACCCAACAACCGCGCGCGCAAAATCTCGTGCCGTGAACGGCGCGAGATCACCGACACCTTCCCCAACGCCGATGAAATGCACAGGCAAACCGAATTTGTCGGCGAGGGCGACCAGAATGCCGCCCCGCGCGGTGCCATCGAGCTTGGTCATGACCAGGCCGGTAACGCCAGCCGTCTTGCCGAAAATCTCCACCTGATTGAGCGCGTTTTGGCCAACCGTTGCATCGAGCACAAGCAATACCGCGTGCGGCGCTGTCGGGTCCACCTTGCGCATCACGCGCACTATTTTCTCCAGTTCGCCCATCAGCTCGGCGCGATTTTGCAACCGCCCGGCGGTATCGACCAATACGATTTGAATGCCTTCGGCCCGTGCAGCGGCCACCGCATCAAATGCGAGGCTGGCGGCGTCAGCGCCGGGCTCGCGCGCCATCACGCTGGCGCCGGTCCGTTCGCCCCAGATCTTCAGCTGATCAATGGCCGCGGCGCGAAAGGTATCTCCAGCGACGAGCATGACGCTCCTACCTTCCGAACGATACCGAGCCGCAAGCTTGCCGATCGTGGTGGTTTTGCCGGACCCGTTGACGCCGGCAACCAAAATAACAAAAGGCTGCGTCGTTACTTCCAATGGCCGCGCAACCGGCGAAAGTACTTTCTCTATTTCGCCGGCAAGTTCTGCCTTGACCTCGTCAGGCGAAATCGATTTTTGGAAGCGTCCTTCGCTGAGCGCGCCGGCGATCCGTGCCGCGAAGTCGGGGCCGAGATCGGCGCGGACCAATTCATGCTCCAGTTCTTCAATGGCCTCGGCATCGAGTTTGCGCTTCGTTACTAGACCGGTGACCGCCTCGCCGAGCGACGACGAGGTGCGTTTGAGCCCTTCGCTCATACGCTTCCACCACTTGCCGCCCTGTGTGCTGTCGTTCATGGCGTGCCCGTGATAGCGGTTTCGGCATGACACCGGAAGAGATGCTCGCCCGCCTGCTTTACCGCGATGGAATGATGCTGGTCGTCGACAAGCCGCCGGGCCTGCCGGTGCACCGCGGGCCAAAGGGCGGCGAGGCCTTCGAAGACTTCTTCGATGCGTTGCGTTTCGGCCTGCCGCGCCCGCCGGCACTGGCGCACCGGCTCGATCGCGACACCACCGGTTGCCTGGTGCTTGGTCGGCATCGCAAGGCCCTGGCGCTGCTTGGCGGGCTGTTCAAGGAAGGCAAGGTGGGCAAATGCTATTGGGCGGTGGTCGAAGGAGGGCCTGGCGCTGACGACGGGCGAATCGACATTCCCCTTGCGAAACGCGACGACGCGCGGGGCTGGTGGATGAAGGTCGACGAGCACGGTCTGCCGTCGACCAGCACGTGGAAAGTGATGGGCCGTGGGTCCAGGCTCACCTGGCTCGCGCTTGAGCCGGTGACTGGCCGCACTCATCAATTGCGAGTCCATTGTGCGGGGATGGGTTGGCCCATCGTGGGAGACAATATCTATGGGAGCGCACCGCGGACTGGCGGTCCCGCCCTTCACCTGCATTCCCGCGAGATAACTGTGCCGATATCGAAGAACAAGTCGCCGATCACTGTAACCGCGCCAGTACCCGCGCATATGCGCGAATTGTTGACGCGCTGCGGATGGGGTGGCGAACGTTAGCGGCTTCCATCACTTCCGTTCATTCCCGCGCAAGCGGGAATCCAGAGCCTGAGACAAGCCAACCGAATTCCACGGGTCCCCGCTTTCGCGGGACGAACGGCTCAATGGCACATGCTAGTATAGTTGGGCCTTGATCCGCTCCGGCGCCTCGCGATCGTAGACCTCGCCGCCAAGTTTCCCGTTGCTCAACTCGGCAATGATGGTGCCGGTCGAAGGAAGGCTCTTGCGGTCGATCTTTGTTGCTTCTTCCCAGAGCTTAGAGCGCACAATCGCTTTCGAACAATGAAAATAGATGCTTTGGATATGAATGATCAGGACAGAGCGCGGCAGTTTGCCACCGACCGCAAAAGTTTGCATCAGGTCGGGATCGATCGAGATCGAAGCGCGGCCGTTCACGCGCAGCGTCTCGCCGATGCCGGGAATGAGAAACAGGAGTGCAATGCGCGGATCGCGCATGATGTTTCGGAAGCTGTCGATGCGATTGTTGCCCGGTCGATCGGGGATCGCGAGCGTCTTGTCGTCGAGAATCCGCACGAACCCCGGCGCGTCGCCTTTCGGTGAGCAATCCAGGCCTTCAGGCCCCGAGGTTGCAACGGCGACAAAAGGTGCGGCTTCGATCAGCTTGCGATACCCATCATTGATATGGTCGATTTCCTTGATGACCGAGGTTGGCAGCTTCTCGCCATAAAGCGACTGCAACTGTTCCATGGTCGTGATCAGATGATCGCGGTATGCCATCGCAAGCCCTCTTTCAGGCGGCCATGAGTTGCCGGCCGTCGTGCCCTATCATTGTAAGATCGAGAACAACACCTGGCTTTACCGGCGCGGCAAGACGCACAGGTATGAACTGCTCTGTGCGTCCGAGTGCGCGCGACTCAGCGAGCACGCGGCGGCAGGTGTCAATTTCCCGATCAAGATGGCGCCTGAATGCCGCGTCGCCCTTTTCGCGCAAGCGCCCTGCCCGCTCCTTGACCACCGCGCGGTCGACCTGGGGCATCCGCGCGGCCGGCGTACCGGGCCGTGGCGAAAACGGAAAAACATGCAGTTGCGTCAGCCCGCACTCGTCGACGAGCTCGAGCGATCGATCAAACATGGTCTCACTTTCTGTCGGAAAACCCGCGATAATGTCTGCGCCAAATACAATGTCCGGGCGCAGGCGCCGCACCTGTTCGCAAAAGGCGATCGCATCGCTGCGTGAATGGCGCCGCTTCATGCGCTTGAGGATAAGGTCGTCTCCCGCCTGTAACGATAGATGAAGGTGCGGCATCAGCCGCGGTTCGTCGGCCACCGCATCGAGGAGAGCGGAATCAACTTCCACCGAATCGATCGAAGACAGCCTGAGTCGCGGCAGTTCCGGGACGTCCACCAGGATGCGCTGGACCAGGGTGCCGATGCGAGGCAAGCCGGCGAGGTCCTGGCCGTAGCTGGTGATGTCGACACCCGTCAGCACAATTTCTCGATAGCCGTTGGCCACCAGCCGCCGTACCTGCGCCACGACGTCTTCGATCGGCAAGGAACGAGAGTTGCCGCGACCGAAGGGAATAATGCAAAACGTGCAACGGTGATCGCAGCCGTTCTGCACCTGCACGAAAGCACGGGTGCGTCCCTCGATGCTTTCGATTGCGTGCGCCCGCATTTTCTTGACCGCCATAATGTCGGACACGGCAACCCTTCCGCTCGTCGTCCAAGACGCGGCGTCGAACTTTTCTTCATTGCCGATGACCCGATCGACTTCCGGCATCGCCACAAAAGTATCGGCCTCGGTCTGCGCCGCACAGCCGGTGACGACAATGCGCGCATGTGGTTGTTCGCGCTTCAGCCGGCGGATGGCCTGCCTGGCCTGGCGAACGGCTTCCGCAGTCACCGCGCATGTATTGACGACGACGGCATCATGGACGCCGGCGGAGGCCGCCTTGCGTTTGATAACTTCGGATTCGAAGGTGTTCAGCCGGCAGCCGAAAGTAACGACGTCGACACTCATACTGCGCCCGCCTTGATGAACAGCGCAGGATCGAATCGCCCTTTGAACTCGAATTGCACGGGACCGGTCATCAGAACGTGATCGTCCTTTTCGCGCCAATTGATGTCGAGGTCGCCACCGGGCAGCGTCACCTTCACCTTCCGCTCGGTACGCCTGAGCCGTGCAGCAGCGACCGCTGCCGCGCAAGCGGCTGAGCCGCAGGCCTTAGTCAGGCCGGCACCGCGCTCCCACGTTCGAATGACAATATGACTGCGCGTGACAATGTGCGCGAGCGTGATATTGGCCCGCTCGGGAAAGATCGGATGATTCTCGAGCAACGGGCCGAATCCGGCAAGGTCGTGCGCATTCACGTCATCGACCCAGAAAATGACATGTGGATTGCCCATGCTCACTGCCGAAGGCGAGTGCAGTACAGGCTTGTCGATCGGACCGATCTGCAGTTCTATCGCGCGCGTGTCGCGGAATTCTTCCGCCAATGGAATCTCGTTCCATTTAAACCGTGGCGGCCCCATGTCGACGGTGAACAGACCATCGGGTTCCTTCCAGCAATTGAGACTGCCGGCCGTCGTTTCGAACGTCAGGTCAGTCTTCCCACTCTCTTGCGAGACCAGGTCGGCGACACAGCGCATGCCATTTCCGCAGGCGCCTGCTTCCGATCCGTCACTGTTATAGATGCGAATGAATGCATCCGTGCCGGGGGTGCGCGGGGGATAAAGCGCCATCAGCTGATCGTAAGGCGCCCCTTGCGGGGCCGCGGCAGCGCGCGCTTCCTCAGCCTCGATCTCGCCGCCGCGAGTCCGCATGTCGACAACGACGATTTCGTTGCCGATTCCGTTCATCTTAACAAAAGCCTGATTGGCGAGCGCGCCCATGCCTTTTGCCCGGGTTTCGCCCGGTTTATATGGCGAATACACACGAATTGACCAGTGCCCATGCTAGAGTTCTATGGTGCTGCCGAAACGCCGGATCGCCGCAATCGACGGAGAACAGTGATGTCCAGGCTTGCCCCGATCGTTACCGCGTTGGCATTTGCCCTCGCCGCCGGCCCGGCGTCCGCACAAAGTCCTGCGCAGGATAAGCCCAGCGCAAATCAGCCACCTCCGGCCGCGAGGCCGTCTGCGCCGTCGCCCCTGCAGCCAGGCGATGTTTTTGGCGAGCAGGTGATGCTGCCGGAGCGAACGATCGTTTATATGAAAGGCCACACTAACTGGGACAACGCCTTCGACACGTTGGTGGATGTCTTCAAATCCCTGCAGGAATATCTGGACAAGCAGAACATAAAGCCGTCCGGTCCCGCCATCACGATCTACACACAGACCGACGATACCGGATTCTCGTATCAAGCGGGCCTGCCAATCGTGCAAACGCCCAAGGATGCGCCAAAGGGAGACATCGCCGTCGGGCCGATGCCTTCCGGCAAGGCGCTCAAGTTTGTCCATCGCGGCTCCTATGATGCGATGGACTCAACGTATGAGGCGATCACCAATTATCTCGACGACAAGCAGCTCGAGGCCAAAGACCTGTTCATCGAGGAATACACAACGGATCCCGTGAAGACCGCATCCGACAAACTCGTGATCAATGTATTTGTGCCGGTGAAGTGATGTCCATCTGGCGCGTGCTGTTGGTTTTGCTTGGTGCTGCGCTCACGTTCGCGCCGGTGCATGCCGCCGAAAAGACGGTGACGGTGACCGGCGAGGCAACGGTCGGCGTCGCGCCCGACACCGCGATAATTCGCATCGGCGTCAGCAGCCAGGAGAAAACTGCGCGAGAGGCCGGCGAAGCAAACGCAAGGCAGATGACCTCGGTGCTCGCTGCCATCAAGGCAAGCGGCATCGCCGAACGCGACATTCAGACTTCACGGCTGTCACTTCAACCACAGTATGATCCGAACAAAGGCGGGACCCCGCGCCTGACCGGCTTCCAGGCAAACAATCAGGTCACGGTCAGAATTCGCGACATCGATTCGCTGCCCACGGTGCTTGATCGCGCTATCGGCGCGGGAGCGAACGAAATGTCAGGCATTGAATTCGTGGTATCGGAGCAATCGAAGCTGCTCGACCAGGCGCGCGATGATGCTATCGCTGACGCGCGCCGCAAGGCCGAGCTTTATGCAAAAGCCGCCGGAGCGAAGCTCGGACACGTGGTCTCGATCAGCGAGGAGGGTCCTGCCCCACCGCAGCCACGCCCAATGCAAGCGATGCGCGCCGGCGCAGTTCCCGTCGCGCCCGGGGAGCAGACGTTGAGGGCGATCGTCAGCGTTAGTTACGAATTGACGCCCTGAACCCGCACGCCTTGACTTAGCCACACCCCAACCTTAGGTTCTGCGCGTTCTCGATAGAGACGCGAATTCAACCCGCCGCCCGGTCCATGAGAGACCGGAGGCCACCGCCCGACAGCGCGATGCGCCCTCGGGCGCAAAGGTGCTTTCGGAACGATGTTCGACAGCTTGTCGGAAAAACTCGGCGGTATTCTTGACCGCCTGACCCGGCGCGGGGCGCTGAGCGAAGCGGATGTCGACTTCGCACTGCGCGAAGTCCGCCGTGCGTTGCTCGAGGCCGATGTCGCGCTCGACGTTGCGCGCAGCTTTACCGAAGGCGTGAAAAAACAGGCGGTCGGCGTCGAGGTGATGAAATCGGTCACACCTGGCCAGATGGTGGTCAAGATTGTGCATGACCAACTGGTCGCGACACTTGGCGCCGACAGCCAGAGCATCGATCTCCACGCCGCGCCTCCCATTGCCATCATGATGGTGGGCCTCCAGGGCTCCGGCAAGACGACCACTACGGCGAAGCTGGCCAGACGTCTGAATGACCGGCAACACCGCAAGGTGCTGCTGGCTTCACTCGACGTGCGGCGTCCCGCGGCAACGGAGCAACTCGCGGTTCTCGGCCGCGATGCGCAAATCGACACGCTGCCTGTGGTCGACGGGCAGACGCCGCCACAAATTGCGCGGCGCGCAATCGAGGCCGCAAAACTTGGCGGCTACGACGTGGTGATGCTCGATACCGCCGGCCGCACCACGCTCGATGATGCGATGATGAGCGAAGCAACTGAGGTCAAGCGAGCGGTCAATCCGCACGAGGTGCTCCTGGTCGCCGACGCCCTTACCGGCCAGGATGCGGTCAATCTCGCCCGCGCATTCGATGAACGCGTCGGTCTGACCGGCATCGTGCTCACCCGTGTCGACGGCGATGGCCGAGGGGGCGCGGCACTGTCCATGCGCGCGGTGACGGGAAAGCCAATCAAACTGATCGGCACTGGCGAAAGGCTCGATGCGCTTGAGGCCTTCGACCCGACCCGCATTGCCGGCCGAATCCTCGGCATGGGCGATATCGTCGCCCTGGTTGAGAAAGCAGCGGCCAATATCGATGCCGAGAAGGCGATGCGGGCCGCCGAGAAGATGCGCAAAGGCGCATTTGATCTCGCCGACTTGCGCGATCAGCTTGTGCAAATGCAGGGCATGGGTGGCCTGGGAGGTCTGATGGGCATGCTGCCAGGAATTGGCAAGCTGAAGAACCAGCTTGCCAATGCCAATATCGATGAAAGTGTCATCAAGCGTCAGATCGCGATCATCGACTCGATGACTCCGAAGGAGCGGCGCAATCCGGACATTCTCAAAGCCAGCCGCAAGCGGCGCATCGCAGCCGGTTCAGGCACAAGCCCAGAGGCGATCAACAAGCTCCTAAAGATGCATCGCGGCATGGCGGACATGATGAAGATGATGGGCGGCGCCAAACGCGGCCCGCTTGCAGGTCTTGCCCAAGCCATGGGGATAAGCAGCACCATGCCATCGCCGGAACAGCTGGCGGAGATGGCAAAGAACATGCCCGGCGGACAACTGCCTTCTGGCATGCCCGGCCTACCGCCAACCATGCCGAAGCTGCCGACCACGCCGGGCCTGCCAGGCCTTGGCGGAAAATTTCCTGGATTGCCTGGCGGTCTGCCGCCGGGCTTCGGAAAAAAGAAATGATTAACAATCAATCCGAGTGAGAAAGGTCTGAAGATGTCTCTCGTTATTCGTCTTGCCCGCGCCGGCACCAAGAAGCGCCCGATTTATCACGTCGTGGTCGCTGACAATCGCGCCCCGCGCGACGGCCGCTTCATCGAGCGGCTCGGTTATTTCAATCCGCTACTGCCGAAGGAAAAGGCCGAGCGTCTCAGGCTCGATCTCGAAAAAGTGCAGGCCTGGATGAAGAAGGGTGCGCAGCCGTCGGATCGCGTTATGCGTTTCCTCGACGCCGCCGGGATCATGCAACGGCCGAAGCGCAACAATCCGGAAAAGGCGATTCCGCGCAATGAACGTAAGGCCAAGGAAAAGGAAGAAGAGGCCGCGAAGGCGGGCGGTGACGCCGCGGCCAAGCCGGTCGCCAAGGCTGAGAAGCCCGCCGACGCAGCCGCGCCGGCCGCGAGCTGACTATGGTAGCCTCGTCCTGAGGAGGCCGGCGGGGCCGGCCGTCTCGAAGGACGTGGCATTTTCATGGGCGCTTGGCTTTACATCCTTCGCTGCGCAGACAGTTCCTACTATACAGGAACGACTCGTGCAGAACTGGAGCAGCGAATTGCTGAACACCAGGCTGGCTGTATTCCCGGATTCACGCAGACGCGCCGGCCGGTCAAACTCGTATATAGCGAGTACTTCGATCAGATTGTTGATGCGATCCCTGCCGAGCGGAAAATCAAAGGATGGACGCGGGCGAAGAAAGAGGCGTTCACGGAAGGAAATTTTCAGCGCCTTTCAGATTTATCAAAGCCTCGAACTGCCTTCCGATCTCATGGTTCGAGGCGCGTCGTTTCGCGCCGCTCCTCACCATGAGGTCTCGTTCGCCCGCTGACAAAGTCTGCGTTGCTCGTATCGGTGCTGCGCACGGAGTGCGCGGCGAAGTGAAATTATGGTCCTTCACGCAAGATCCGGCCGCGGTCGCAAGTTACGGTCCGTTGGAAACTCAAGACGGCAGGCGACGCTTCGAGATCGAGGCACTGCGTTCGGCGAAAGATCATTTCGTGGCTCGCATCGCCGGCGTTGCCAGCCGCGACGCCGCGGAGCAGCTGCGTAACCTTGAATTGTACATTCCGCGCGCGCGGCTGCCGCACATCGACGAAGTCGAGACATTCTATCATGCCGACCTGGTTGGGCTGGACGCGGTGACGCCAGAGGGCGCCCGGGTCGGCACAGTGCACGCGCTGCATAATTTTGGTGCCGGCGACATCATCGAGATCATGCCACTCGGAAGCGGCGAGCCATTGATGCTGCCATTCAACGAAACGACTGTGCCGAAGATCGATCTCGAGGCGAAGCAAATCGTAATTGTACCGCCTACTGAAATCGAAGCGCAGGACAACTGAGCATGTGGCGCGCGAGCGTGCTGACCATTTTCCCGGAGATGTTTCCGGGCCCGCTGGCGCAAAGCGTCGCCGGCAAGGCGCTTGCGTCGGGAATCTGGTCGCTCGACGCCGTCGATATACGCGCGCATGCCACCGACAAGCACCGCACTGTCGATGATACGCCTGCGGGCGGCGGACCCGGCATGGTGATGAAGGCGGACGTGCTCGCACGCGCGCTTGATTCCGTCCCGCAGGACACGAGGCCACGCCTGTTGATGAGTCCGCGTGGCACGCGCCTTACGCAGTATCGCGTTGCCGAGCTCGCGCGCGGACTGGGAGCCGTCATCGTCTGCGCCCGTTTTGAGGGTGTCGACGAACGGCTCATCAAGACGCGCAAAATGGAGGAAGTCTCGCTCGGTGATTTCGTGCTCTCGGGTGGCGAGATCGCTGCACTGGCACTGCTCGATGCCTGCGTGAGGCTTTTGCCCGGCGTCATGGGCAAGGAAGCGTCCGCCGCAGAAGAAAGCTTCGCGGACGGGTTGCTTGAATATCCGCAATACACCCGGCCGCCGGTCTTCGAAGGAGAGCCGATTCCGGAGGTGCTTACCTCAGGTGACCACAACAAGGTCAGAGCCTGGCGGCGCGCGGAAGCTGAGCGACTGACCGCCGAGAGACGTCCGGACCTCTGGGCGGCATACCAGGGCCGCAAAACGCAAAAAAACAGGCCAGAATCCAAAGGGTGACAAGCGGAAAGCTTTGTAATACAAGCTGCGCCAACCCATTCAGACCAGATCAGGACCGCGCGCCGGTTGCTGGCGCTGCCGACGGAGAATCCATAATGGACATCATTCAGGAGCTCGAAAAAGAGCAGATCGAGAAGCTTTCGGCCGGGAAGGAAATTCCTGACTTTCAGCCTGGCGACACCCTTCTCGTCAACGTCAAGGTGATCGAAGGTGACAAAACCCGCGTGCAGGCCTATGAGGGCGTTTGCATCGGCCGGTCAGGCCGCGGAATCAACGAAAACTTCACCGTACGCAAGATCTCCTATGGCGAGGGCGTCGAGCGTGTGTTCCCGCTTTACTCGCCGATGATCGACTCGATCCGCGTCTTGCGCCGCGGCAAGGTGCGGCGCGCTAAGCTCTATTACCTGCGTGGGCTGCGCGGCAAAAAAGCGCGCATCTCCGAGGCGCAGGGCGCCGGCGGTCCCGAAGGCGCTGAGGTGGCCCCGGAATAGTTCAGACCACTTACGATATACAAAGGGGGCCGCACGCGGCCCCTTTTGTGCGATCAGCGGTTTCGTTGTCGAAGGCGGATCGATTGGCTATATAACGCTCATGGTTTCCAGAGCTCAGCGGATCATCCTGGTCGATCACAGGCGGTTGCCCTGGCGATTTTTCGGCCGGCTGACAGCCGTGCAGGCGGGACTTTAATCGGCCACGCTGGTTGCAAGCCGATTTTTCCTTCAATCTGAGCAAAGTTATCAAGCCATGAAACCGCGCACGCTTTACGACAAGATCTGGGACGATCACCTTGTAGACGAACAACCAGATGGCACCTGCCTGATTTACGTCGATCGCCATCTGGTGCATGAGGTCACCTCGCCGCAGGCTTTTGAGGGTCTGCGCGCAGCCGGCCGCAAGGTGCATGCACCGGACAAAACGCTCGCCGTTGTTGATCATAACGTGCCGACGACCGACCGCACCAAGCCCAATCCCGATCCGGAAAGCGCCGAGCAGATCGCCGCCCTGGCGAAAAATGCCAAGGACTTCGGGATCGAATATTTCAACGAGTACGACAAGCGTCAGGGCATTGTTCACATCATCGGTCCCGAGCAGGGGTTCACGTTGCCCGGCACGACGATTGTGTGCGGCGACAGCCACACGGCGACGCATGGCGCGTTCGGCGCGCTCGCCTACGGCATCGGCACATCGGAGGTCGAGCACGTGCTGGCGACGCAGACACTGATCCAGAAGAAGTCAAAGAACATGCGCGCCATTGTCGATGGCAAATTGCCCGCGGGCGTGACAGCCAAGGACATCATCCTTGCCATTATCGGCGAGATCGGCACTGCCGGCGGCACAGGTTATGCGTTGGAATATGCAGGCGAGGCGATCCGCTCGATATCGATCGAAGGACGCATGACCATCTGCAACATGTCGGTGGAAGGCGGCGCCAAGGCCGGCTTCATCGCACCAGATGAGAAAGCTTTCACCTATCTCAAGGACAAGCCGAAGGCACCCAAGGGCAAGGCCTGGGACGAGGCCATGCGCTATTGGGAAACGTTGCGCTCCAACGACGGCGCGCATTTCGACCGCGAGATACGGCTCGACGCAGCCAGGCTTCCGCCCCTGGTCACCTGGGGCACCAGCCCAGAGCAGGTAACCTCGATCACCGGCAAAGTGCCGGTGCCGTCCCAAATTCAGGACGACAAGAAGCGTACTGCGGCCGAACGCTCCCTCGACTACATGGGCCTTAAGGGCGGCGAAAAAATCACTGACATCAGGATCGACCGCGTATTCATCGGCTCATGCACCAATTCGCGCATCGAGGACCTGCGCGAAGTCGCGCGCATCGTCGACGGTAAGCGGGTCAATGCGAACGTCAACGCCATGATTGTACCTGGGTCAGGCTTGGTGAAAATGCAGGCGGAAGCGGAAGGTCTCGACAAGATTTTCCAAGCGTCAGGATTCGAGTGGCGCGAGCCAGGCTGCTCGATGTGCCTTGCAATGAATCCGGACAAGCTTGCGCCCGGCGAGCGCTGCGCCTCGACTTCAAACCGCAATTTCGAAGGCCGCCAGGGCTATAAGGGACGGACTCATCTTGTCTCTCCCGCGATGGCAGCCGCTGCCGCGATCGCCGGACATTTCGTCGATGTTCGGGACTGGAAATAGTGCTGCGGAGACACGATTGTCGAAAGCCTGCGCCGGCGGGCTAATATTCCCACCAACAGTACATTTGCGGGACGATGACCGGACCGCTGACGCGATATTCCCTCGCCAGCCATGCACGGCATTGCCGCACCGCATTGGGCGGCAAGGAGACACGGCGGCGGTAAACGGTGACGCGCGTACGCCGCGTCTGTGCCGACAACTCCTGGATCGGGATTGGGGCGCGGTCGATGCACGATGCGTTAAGCTCTGACCCGCGTTTGCGGCAGCCGTCCGAATCGGCCGATGCCGGCGTGACTGCGCCAAGAACAACAGCGCAAATCAAGCCGAGTGGCGCCAAACTGGCCGCAGACCTGAGCATTGTGTCAATCCGTCCCCAATGATCAAACGTCGCGCATTAGGGGGCGTGCCGTCAACGGCTTGGTTGGCATGGAAACCTCCCCTACAACACTGTCATGAAGGCCCTACTCAATTGGCGGACTTCGGCGGCACCTTCCCTGGGCGACATCGAAGGACTGGCCCAGGAAGCGTACGCCCGCCTGCCCGAGCATTTTCGAAAACTGTGTGAAGACCTTGTCATCCGGGTTGAGGACTTCCCTACCTCCGAGGTTCTCGATTCGATGCAGGCTGAGAGTGAATTCGACCTGCTGGGGCTGTTCCAGGGGGTCGGCTTGCCGTTCCAGTCCGAGAGCACGCCGGAACTGATGCCCAACATGATCTGGCTTTACCGCCGCCCAATCCTCGACTACTGGACCGAACACGAAGACACGCTGGGTGAAATCGTTACCAACGTCCTGGTGCACGAAATAGGCCATCATTTCGGGCTCTCGGACGAGGACATGGAGGCGATCGAGGCCAGCGTGGAATAGATCTCGAATCGCCAAAATCGATGGTGCCCATTCAAAATCGGAATTGGCCGACAGGCGACAGCCAGATCAGCATACGCCGCAAGGAGACTCGCCATGATCGTGACCGTCTTTCGCTCGCGCCTGATGCCAAACGTGCGTGAAGAGTACGTCGCCCTGGTCGACCGCATGATCGAAGTGGCCAAGACCATGCCCGGGTATATCTCGCACAAAGGTTTTTTCGCCGACGATGGCGAGCGGGTGACAATCGTCGAGTTCGAGCATGAGGAAGGCATGCGGGCCTGGCGTATGAATCCGGAGCACCGTGCCGCGCAGAAAAAAGCGCGTGAGATTTATTATTCCGAGTACAGCGTGCAGGTCTGCAACCTAGTGCGGGAATCCAGGTTCAAGCGCGAGGAACGCATACCGGCCTGAGTCAGGACTGCTTGCGCTCCCCCTTTGCAGGCGAGGGCGCGGGTGGGAGATTGCGCTCGCATATCCCGCCGAAGGTTCCGGCAACAATCAGGCACTGCCTCGGAGAATAAAATGAGCAATTGGTGCTTCGCGTCGCGCCAAAGTCACGGTAGCACCAGGTCCCATCGTTGGATGCTTTTGCCGGGGTCAAGGACCCAAGAACCACGAGTAGCGTGGCCATCAAAATATGCATATCTGATCTCCAACGTCGAACCTGCTATTGACCAGAACACCGGACGTCTTATGAAACAGAACCGTTCCAAACTGGCCTGCAGGTGACGCCGGAGAAAGTCATGGAAAAATTCACCACCCTCGAAGGCGTCGCTGCGCCGCTGAACATCATCAATATCGACACCGACATGGTGATTCCGAAGCAGTACCTGAAGACGGTCAAGCGCACCGGGCTCGGCAAGGGCCTTTTCTCCGAACAACGCTACAAGGACGATGGCAGCGAAAATCCGGATTTCGTGCTCAACAAGCCGGCCTATCGCAAGGCCAAGATCCTGGTCGCGGCGGACAACTTCGGCTGCGGGTCGTCGCGCGAGCACGCGCCCTGGGCGCTGATGGATTTCGGCATCCGCTGCGTGATCTCAACGTCGTTCGGCGACATCTTCTACAATAACTGCTTCAAGAACGGATTGTTGCCGATCCGCGTGTCACCCGAGGATCTCGAGAAGCTGTTCGACGATGCCGTCCGCGGCGTGAACGCAACACTGACAATCGACCTTGAGAAACAGGAAATCCGTGGACCGGACGGCGGTGTCGTTCATTTCGAGATCGACCCGCACCGCAAGCATTGCCTGCTCAATGGCCTTGATGACATCGGACTGACGCAGCAAAAGCAGGGCAAGATCGAAAGCTTCGAGCGGAAGGCCGCCGCTGCTCGCTCGTGGCTGTAGCCGACGTCAGGCCGCCTCAACGTGAACGATGTCGTAAAGGAACGGCTCGATCTCGTCAGCAATCCTTCCGAATTGCGGCCACTTCTTGCGGAACTCCGGCGAGTGGTGTGCGGCTGCGAGTGAATCGGCATCGCGCCACTGCACGTAATTGACCACGTGGGTGCCATCCTTGCTGCGATGGAGAGCAATGGAAACGAAGCCGGGCTGCGTCGCCATAAAGCGCGCGCGTTCGGTCATGAGATTGAGCACTTCATCCTGCCTGTCGGGCGTAAACTTCACTGTCGTGATTTGAGTGACAACGCGATTGCCTTCCTGAATTTCGGCCATGGCAAAATCCCTCCGCGAGATACGACAACGCGTAACCTGGCTGAAGGGTTCGTCATGCAAGCCAGTGCTGTGAGCCGGCATGCCGATTGCTTAATGTGGTGAGCCAGCGAGCTTGGGCAGCCAGCGTCGACTTCAATCTCCGCCTTCCTCGCCCATTTCGCCGATGTGATGTTGCGCGTAGAGCTCGAGGCCAAGCTTACCGACGAGATCGAGCTGGGTTTCGAGGAAATCTATGTGGTGTTCTTCATCCGACATCAGCTTTTCGAACAGATCGCGCGTTACGTAATCCTTGACGGCGTGGCAATGCGTTGCAGCTTCCTGGTAGAGCTCGCGGGCCGACATCTCCGCGGCGAGATCGCAATCCAGCACCTCTTTCACGTTCTGTCCGATATGCAGCGGGTCAAGCACCTGCATGTTGGGGAAACCATCGAGAAAAATGATGCGCTCGACCAGCTTGTCGGCGTGTTCCATTTCCTCGATCGATTCCTTGCGCCACTGCTTCGCCAGGTCCTTGTATCCCCAGTTGTCGAGCAGTCGGTAATGCAGCCAGTACTGGTTGACGGCGGTCAATTCATGACGAAGCGCCTTGTTGAGGAACTCGATGACCCTTGCGTCACCTCTCATGACTGGCTCCTGTTCGGGCACAATATAACGTTCACGCCCTGTCTCGACGCTATCAGAAAATTTCGTGCGGCTGCCAGAGCCTCACTCGGTTTTCTGGAGAACAGTTTTTAAGGCGCCTCTGCCGCATGCATCGCGCACGCGCAACCGACCGGGCAGCCGACCTTCGCACCATTCAGCGTTTCATCGATGATCTTGCGAATGGTGCGAGCGCACCGCCCGCACTGGGCGCTGCAGCCAAGACAGCCATAGACATGGCTCGTCGACCGGCGCGCTGCGGCGCTCGCCGCGCTTCGCACTTCTTGGTCGCTCAATACGTTGCAGGAACAGACAATCATCACGCACCCTTGCTGGGTATTCGCTACCGGCTGCATAGCGCGGAGTCAAAATAAAACTGCTTTTTAAAACCGTTCTAAACTGTTGCGTCAGAACGGCTTTGTGGGACGATGAAGACCTGCGTACCGTCAAGATTTATTTTCAAAGTTCATGCGGACCGAGCGATTGCCTCCGCAATCGCGACCGTCCGCCGCGCCATCTCCGCGTGCAACCGCTCGACCATGCGGCCATCGATCGGCACCACGCCCTTGCCCTTGTTGTCCGGCAGATCGAATGCCGCGATGATCTTGCGCGCGTGTTCGACTTCCGCCGGCGTTGGCGAAAATGCCTCATTGCACGGCTCGATCTGGCTTGGGTGAATCAGCGTCTTACCGTCGAAACCGAGTTCGACGCCCTGGGCGCATTCGGCGGCAAACCCGTCGACATTCCCGATATCGTTGTAAACGCCATCGAGAATCTCGATGCCATAAATACGCGCAGCCGCCACGCACATCGACAACCATGGAAGCATCGGGCCCCTCCCGGGAACAAGACGCGCGCGCGTGTCCTTGGCGAGGTCGTTGGTGCCCATCACGAAGCCGGAAAGACGGGTTTCGGAATCGCTTGCCGCCTGGGCGATCGAGAGGATGTTAAAAATGGCGAGCGGCGTCTCGATCATCGCCCAGACCCGCGTCTTGTGATCAGCCGCCATGTCGAGCAGCCGGCGGCCGATCAGTTCCAGCGTGTCGGCGCTCGAGACCTTCGGAATCAGAATCGCGTCGGGGGCGGCGTGAGCCGCGACGGCAAGATCGTCGGCATGCCAAGGCGTATCGACACCATTGACGCGGATAAAGATTTCGCGCGCGCCAAAACCGCCAGCCTTCACCGCATCGGTCACCTGCTGCCGCGCAGCCTCTTTGGTTTCGGGCGCCACCGAGTCCTCAAGATCGAGGATCACCCCGTCGGCGGGCAGCGTCTTCGCCTTTTCGAGCGCGCGGACGTTGGAGCCCGGCATGTAGAGGACGCTCCGGCGCGGGCGAATCGTCATCGGGTGTGGCCTCCCCCTGCTCATGCCCAGCCTACCTTTGGAGCAACGTACGTGCCACTGTTGGCCTATGAGTGAGGCGGCAAAAGATTTATGGTTGGCGGGGGTCGACGGATGTCCGGGCGGCTGGATTGCCGTTTTCGTCCGGCCGACAGGCGATGACTGCGTCGTCGCCGTTTATCCGAATTTTGCCCACATGCTCGCTGCACCGCAGATGCCTGACATCGTCGCGGTCGACATTCCGATCGGGCTGCCCGAACGAGCGGGTCACGGCGGCCGCGCTGCAGAGAATGCTGTAAGGCCTTTGCTTGGGCAGCGTCAATCGTCGGTATTCTCGGTTCCCTCGCGAACCGCGATCTACGCGTCGGATTACGGCGCCGCGTGTAACGCCGCGCTCGCTACCTCAGAACCGCCGCGCAAAGTGTCCAGACAATTGTTCAACATCGCGCCAAAGATCCGGGAGGTCGATGCTATCCTGTGCGCCGATCCAGAACTCGCGACGCGCGTTTTCGAGGTGCATCCGGAATTGGCGTTCTGGCGCCTGAACGGCGAGCGACCGCTTGCAGAGGCGAAAAAAATTAAAAGTCGGCCCTACGAGCCAGGCCTCATTTTGCGGCGGAAACTGTTGGCTCTGGCCGGCCTGCCCCTCGCGCTAACCCTCGCACCGCCGAAGGGCGCCGCCGATGACGATCTCATCGACGCAATCGCCTGCGCTGCCATAGCCCGGCGCATTCATGCCGGACAGGCGCAGCGATTTCCCGATCCACCGCCCCCCGACCGCCACGGATTGCCAATGGCGATCTGGGCATGATTGTGTGGCCCTCGAACTCTTCACAACAGCGCGTGCCCATGCCATTTCCACAGCAATTGACCGACGGATACCGCGCCTTTCTCATTGGCCGGCTGCGTCACGAACAGGATCGGTATCGGAGCCTCGCCGAAAGCGGACAGTCGCCGCAGATCATGGTGATCGGCTGCTGCGATTCGCGGGTATCGCCCGAAGTCATCTTCGATGCGCGTCCTGGCGAACTGTTCGTCGTCCGCAACGTGGCGAACATTGTGCCGCCCTACGCTCCGGACGAGCGTGCCCACGGCGTTTCGGCCGCGCTCGATTTTGGAGTTGGCGCCCTCAAAGTCAGCCACATCGTCGTGCTCGGGCACGCGCAATGCGGGGGTGTCAAGGCATTTGCCGAACATGCCGAGCCGTTGTCACCCGGCGACTTCATCGGAAACTGGATGAAGCTGATGGCCCCGGCAGCAGAAAGAGTGGGACCGCGCGACGCATTGTCAGCGGCAGATTACCTGCGACGGCTCGAGCAGGCGAACATCGTCAACAGCCTTGATAACCTGATGACCTTTCCGCGCCTGCGTAGCCTGATCGAACGCGGGCAGGTCATGATCCATGGCGCGTACTTCGGCGTCGCAACCGGCGAGCTTTCGGTGCGTGACCCGGCGACAGGAGAATTCACCCAGGTCGCCGGTGACGATTATGCCCGAATGTTCGTAAGGCCCCGATTCTAACCGCAGACGGGCGATCCTTCTAGGCCGCCCGGCGCTTGGCCTGGATCAGCTTACGATTGACCAGGCATTCGGCGATCTGGACCGCGTTAAGCGCAGCGCCTTTGCGCAGGTTGTCCGATACAATCCACATCTGTAGTCCGTTTTCGATCGTCGGATCCTCTCGAATACGGCTGATATAGGTTGCATCCTCGCCAACGCACTCATAGGGAGTGACGTAGCCACCGTCCTCGCGCTTGTCGATGACGAGGCAGCCCGGGGCGTTGCGTAGAATCTCGCGCGCTTCGTTGGCGGTGAGCGGCTGCTCAAACTCGATATTGACCGCTTCTGAATGGCCGACGAACACCGGTACGCGAACGCAGGTCGCAGTCAGCTTGATCTTTGGATCGAGAATCTTCTTGGTCTCGACCACCATCTTCCATTCTTCCTTGGTGTATCCGTCTTCCATGAAAACATCGATGTGCGGAATCACGTTGAATGCGATCCGCTTGGAAAACTTCTTTGCCTCCACTTCATCGAGTGTGAACACCGCCTTGCTCTGCGAGAACAGTTCGTCCATCGCTTTCTTGCCGGCGCCGGAAACGGATTGATACGTCGCGACCACGACACGCTTGATCCTCGCCTTGTCGTGCAGCGGCTTGAGCGCGACGACGAGTGGCGCGGTCGAGCAATTTGGATTGGCGATGATGTTTTTCCTGGTGAAGCCGGAGACTGCGTCGGCGTTCACCTCCGGCACGATCAATGGCACGTCCGGATCCATGCGCCACGCCGAGGAATTGTCGATAACGACGGCGCCCTGTGCGGCGATCTTCGGTGACCATTCCTTTGACACCTGGCCACCGGCCGACATCAGACAGATGTCGACGTCCGAGAAGTCGAAATGGTCGATTGCCTTGACCTTGAGCGTCTTGTCGCCGAACGAGCAATCAACGCCCTGGCTTCGCCGCGATGCAACGGCGACAACCTCATCGGCGGGGAAATTGCGTTCGGCCAGAATGTCGAGCATCTCACGCCCAACATTGCCGGTGGCGCCCACCACAGCAACCTTGTAACCCATCGTTAACGCTCCGCAGTAATTACCGTTCAGCGGCCGGCCAAGCGCAACCGGATGGCAGCGCTTCTAAGCGAGAACAGCCTTCAACACAACGGTACACACCGGCAAACCCGCGTGCACCCGGCCCTGCGCTCATGGCGCGACGAATTGTCCTCCCGCCTTGTGCGCTTTCTCGCATATCTGGGTGGTGCCGCGGTGCTTTCCACTGTGGCCTCGCACCTTTTTCAATCGCCGAAAGTGATAGGTGCAATCACTCCCGTGCATCCCACGGAATGGATCGACGTCGAGCGTCCATTCCCTGCTTTTGCACTATCGATCCCCGAAGCAGCAGACGCGCCGGCGAATTACGCTGTCCGCCGTCATGCCGGGGGCGGCGGACGAAAGGACATCCTTGCGTTAGGAGAACCCCGACAGCGTCTCGCATTATCTGCAGGTCGAAGTCTATCACGCCGGGTCCGAGATCGTTGGTTTCGATGAGCCAAAAACAGAAATCATCGCCAATGCGCGCGCACTTGAGCCCACTCATATAACCCCGCCGGGCGACTCGCTGCCCAGCAAATTCGGCCCTTTGACGCTCGCGTCCTTCATCGCCTCTAAAGGCACGCAGCGCAACTGCCTCGCTTTCGTGCGCGCCTACAGCGATCCGCGCCTACAGTTGTCAGGCTGGTTCTGTCAGGGCTGTCCGGAGTTCATCGAGCAAAGCACGCTGTCCTGCGCGCTCGATCGTCTGACGCTCCTTGCGGCGGGCAGCGAGCCAAGCTGGGTGCCTTGTTCGCCCAGGCTGAACTCAATCGCAGCTATTGTGGCCAACGCGGTCCAATCCTGGCCGCCACGCCCAAATATCATCTCCTCTGGAAGGCGCTCGCCAAAAAGCTGGAGTCCCGCCGCTCCGCACGCTAAGCGGCGGTCACCGTTTGAGAAATGGACTCTGCCAACCTCCTGCCGGCGAGCGCGGCGGATACGTCGTCTCGAGATAGTTCAGCACCAGTTCACGATCTTTGCCTTCCAGGTTGGGCATGCCGTGCTTTGCTGTCATAACCGCGAGCGTCTCTTCCCATTGCCGGCGATTCATGCCTTGCGCGGCGACCAGCTTGAAGCCATGACATGCGGTACAGGAATAGAACGTTTCCTCGCGTCCTGGTCCCGCGGGAAATTCCTCCGGGCTTTCATCGCGTGGAGTGAACTTCTGCGCTTGAGCGGGGCCAGCCGCCAAGGTGAGAAGTGCGACCACGAGAAACAAAGACCTTAGTCGCCACATGGAGGGACGCGCCGGTGAGCTCACCCAACCAGAACCGCAATGCGGTGCATTGGATTGCCGCCGTAGCCTTGCGGATTCCAGAAACCCGCTACATGTGGCTGCATGATGCCGCGGGAATCGGTAGCCCGCGTCCAGATCTCGAAGTAGCCGTCGGAAGGCAATTTCACAGTCGCGGTCCAGCGCTGCCAATCGTATTTGTTCTTCGGATTTTCAAGCTTGGCTTTGGACCAGGACGCGCCGAAGTCGGTGGAGATGTCCACTTGCTTGACCGTGTAGTCGCCAGCCCAGGCGGCGCCCCGTAATTGCACCTCCTTGGTTCCTGCGGGCAATTTTGTACCGTTCGCCGGGTTGGTGACGATCGATCGGACCGGCATCGATTCAAGATCGCGGAAATTGCTTTCATCAGGCTTGTCGCCCGGGATCATTGGCTTGATGGCGACGCGATACGATGTCTGTCCCATGCCGGGACCGTCGTGATACTTGTCGCGCACCCAGATGCGGTTGAGCCATTTTGCCGAAACCGAGCCCGGCCAACCGGCGATCACAAGGCGTACCGGGAAGCCGTGAATGTTCGGCAATGGCTGCCCGTTCATCGCCCAGACGATCAGGTTGTTCTCATCCATCAATTTCTTGATCGGCACGCCCCGCGAGAGCGCCGGCTTGCTGGCATCGCCTGACAGGTGCGGGTCGGCGCCATAGTGGCCGCTGAAGACGGCAGAAGGCTTTACTCCTGCCGCCTTGAGCACATCGGCCACACGCACGCCGGTCCATTCCGCGCAACCCGCGCCGCCGTTGGTCCATTGGTTACCGCGCGCCTGCGGGCTAAAGAAAGAGCGCCCATTGCCTCCGCATTCCAGCACCATGCGCCGCGTCACCGGCTTGAACTTCCCCTTCAGCTCGCCAACCGTCAGCTCAAGCTTTTGGTTGACCTCGCCGTCGATAGTGATTTTCCACTTGTCGGCGTCCTTGGTCTCCTCCGGAATCTGGCCATTGTTGCGAACATAAAATTTGTCGATCGGTGTGGTCGCATCGTCGAGCAGGCTTTCAGGCGTCTCCGCCACGAGCGGCTTCTCGCCGAGTAAAACCAGCTTCTCATTCTTGCCCGGAAATTTGAGGAATTGGGGTGCCTTCGGTGTCGCTGGAGTGGAGGCAGGAGGCGGCGCGGCACTTTGCGCCATAGCAGCCGGAATCAATCCGGCCGGCATGTCATCCGAATATGGAATTGTGGCGCCGACGGCCGTGCACATCGTTGCAAGTCCAGCTCCACCGAGAAATCCGCGCCGACTTGGCCCAGTTTCTCGTCCGAAGACGAGAGCATCGGCACTTTCGGGATCGTCGCGGTAAAGCTCCTCGATTGAACGTTCCTTTTGCCCGGTCATAGCCGTCACCTCCCTGAACATGGCCTTTCGTTAGAACGGTTGTTCTGTCCTTTGGCCATCGCATAGGACCAATGTTTCGTTCGACGCTAGCGCCCGGTCTGGAAAAGGTCGAGGCCAACTGGCGACGTCGGCAATCGCGTCGGCTGGATCGTTATTTCCTCGGCCTCCGGTGCCGCGCGATGGGATCTTGCTCACAAAGTTGATCGGCTGAGTGCCTGAGGAATTTGTTGGCTGGCTGAACGAACTCAGGGTAGCTACTGCAAATGGCTGCTTGTCGCGCGCTGGGCCCACCTTTTTACGGAAAATTTCAATTATTTGGCCTATTGCGTGAAACGGAACCCGGCTACACTGCGTTTCGACATAGGCAAACGTCGAGGACCCCATGCAATTTAAAGCTGTCGTCGTAGCGTTCGTTCTGATTGGAGCCTTGGCCTTGCCGGCTGGACCGTCCGATGCCCAGACCAACCAGACCAAACGGCAGACAGTGGTCTATAATCGCGATCGCACCATTCAGATTAGCCGCGACGAAGACGGTCGCACCCGCACCCGCATCATTATTCAGAGGCGCTCGTTCCTCGATCCCGGGACCGAGAGCTTGCCAGGCGATAACGTGCGCAATACTGGCTACATCGAAAATCCGAACCAGCGCGCCGGAAGCGTGATCAACAATACGTCAGCGGGCCTCCTCAACACGCAATCGGCCCTTCCAGGACCCTGGACTTTGCCGAGCAAGAACAATCCCTGGCTGGGGTACTGAAACAAAAAACGCGGCCACGGGCCGCGTTTTTCCTAAATGGTTGGATTCGTCGATCGCCTAGGCAGCGAATCGTTCGAGCTCAGCCAGAATTGCCGAACCCATTTCAGAAGTTGTCACGACCTTAGTGCCCTCCGACTTGATGTCGGCGGTGCGCAGGCCCTTGGCGAGAGCGGCGGAAATAGCCTGATCGATCCAGTCAGCCTGCTTCCCGAGATTGAATGAATATCGCAAAGCCATCCCGAAAGACGCGATCATGGCGATCGGATTGGCGATGCCTTTTCCCGCGATGTCGGGCGCGGAGCCATGCACCGGCTCATAGAGCGCCTTACGCTTGCGTGTCTTGGGATCGACCTCCCCCAGGGATGCTGACGGCAGCATTCCGAGCGAGCCTGTCAGTGTAGCGGCAATATCAGATAGCACGTCGCCGAACAGATTGTCGGTGACGATCACGTCGAATTGCTTGGGCCAGCGCACCAGTTGCATGCCGCCGGCATCGGCCAGCATGTGCTCGAGCTGCACGTCCTTGAACTCGCGCGCGTGCATCTGCGTCATCACCTCATTCCACAGCACACCCGTTTTCATAACATTGCGTTTTTCCATCGAGGTCACTCTGTTCCGCCGCTTGCGTGCAAGCTCGCAGGCGACACGCCCGATGCGCTCGATCTCATAGGTATCGTAGACCTGCGTATCGATCGCGCGCTTCTGCCCGTTGCCGAGGTCGGTAATCGTCTTCGGCTCCCCGAAATAAACGCCGCCCGTCAACTCGCGCAAAATAATGATGTCGAGGCCTTCGACCACTTCGCGCTTCAGGGAGGAAGAATCTGCCAGCGCGGGATAAACGATAGCCGGGCGGATATTGGCAAACAGCGCGAGGTCCCTGCGCAGCCGAAGCAACCCGGCCTCGGGCCGCACGTCGTAAGACACCTTGTCCCATTTCGGTCCACCAACCGCGCCGAAGATCACCGCATCGGCGGATTTCGCTTTTTCCACGGTGGCATCAGTGATTGCGACCCTGTGCGCGTCGTAACAGCAACCCCCGACCAGCGCCTCCTCGGTGTTGAACCTCTCGGGGCCCTTTTCGTTGAAGAAATCGATGATGCGTCTCGCCTCGGCCATGACTTCGGGGCCGATGCCGTCGCCGGGGAGAAGCAGGAGATTATGGGTCGCCATACGCATTACCTCGCAGGAATTTGCTGCGCGGATTGCTAAAGCCTCGATGCAGGCTTGGCAACCGCCATGCATGAGCCGACACTGGACCAGTGCGTCAATCGAGGAGGACTCGTGTCATCGGCCAAGCCCAAAGTTGTAATCATTGGGGCCGGCTTTGGCGGGCTTGAAGCAGCCAAGGCGCTCAAACGTGCGGCAGCCGATGTGATCGTCATCGATCGGCACAATCATCATTGTTTCCAACCGCTGCTCTATCAGGTGGCGACCGCGGCCCTTTCCCCGGCCGATATTGCCTGGCCGATCCGCCACATCCTGCGCCCGCAGCGCAACGCCACTGTGCTGATGGAGGAAGTACAGGGCATTGATCCGGAAAAGAAAGTTCTTCATACGCAATACGGTGAAATAACCTACGACTACCTAGTCATCGCAACGGGCGCGACGCATTCCTATTTCGGTCACGACGAATGGTCGAAATTTGCGCCGGGCCTGAAACGCATCGAGGATGCGACGCGCATCCGTCGCAGCATCCTGATCGCCTTCGAGCGGGCGGAGCTGACGCAAGATCAAGAACAGCAGCGGCGACTGCTGACCTTCGTAATTGTCGGAGGCGGCGCCACGGGCGTCGAAATGGCCGGCGCGATCGCGGACGTCGCGGGGCAGACGCTTGCCGCCGATTTTCGTCGTATCGATCCGCGCTCCGCGCGCATCGTGCTGGTGGAAGCGGGGCCGCGGTTGCTGCCAACCTTCCCGCCCAGCCTTTCGGACTATGCGCGGCGCACGTTAACGCGGAGCGGCGTGGAAGTGCGGACCGATACTCTCGTCACCAATTGCGATGCAAATGGTGTCGATCTCAAAAACGGGCGCATCGATGCTGGCACAGTGATCTGGGCGGCAGGCATTGCCCCCTCGCCGGCGGTGCGCTGGCTCAATGCAGAGGCCGACCGCGCTGGCCGCGTGAAAGTCGGGCCGGACCTGTCGGTGCCCGGCCGTCCGGAGATTTTCGTCATTGGAGATACGGCGGCGGTTGTCGACAGCAAGGGGCAGCCAGTGCCGGGAATTGCCCCCGCCGCAAAGCAAATGGGAAAGTATGTCGGCAAACTGATTTCCGCACGTATCGCGGGCCGCGAGCGGCAAAAGCCGTTTCGTTACATGCATCTCGGCGAGCTGGCGACCATCGGCCGCCGGGCCGCGGTGGTGAAATTCGGCGCACTCGAATTGAAAGGCTTCCTCGGTTGGCTGTTCTGGAGCCTGGCGCACATCTATTTTCTAATCGGGCTGCGCAACCGTTTCGTGGTGGCCTTCAACTGGTTCTGGGACTACATCACTTTCCAGCGAGGTGCGCGCCTGATCACCGACGTGCCCGACGGCAAATGATCTGGAGGGACCGATTAGCCAGCGGTTGCGCCTCCCGCGTCGGCCGCGCAAGCTCTGCAATCGGGAGGTCGTCATGAACATTGCGCAAAAGATTTTGTTAGCCTCGATTACGCCAGTACTGCTGACCATTGCAACAGCGTCCGGCGCCGCCGAACTCGATGCGAAAGCAGTCGTTTTCACGCTTCCCGATCAAATCCCCTGGGGCCCGGTGACTCCGGCCAGCAATCAACAAGCGTGCTGTTCGGGGATCCGAGCAAACCGGAACTGTACGGCGTCATGACCAAATGCTCGCCGGCAATCACTTCAGCCGCCCGCATTTCCATACCAATGACCGTTACATCACCGTGCTGTCAGGGACCTAGTGGGTCGGCAGCGGATGATTTCGATCCGGATAAATCCAGCGTGCCGATGCCGGCAGGCTCGGTCGTCACCCACTATGCCAAGGAGGTGCATTGGGATGGGGCCAAGGATACCGATGCGGTTCTTCTGATCGTCGGGGAAGGCCCGGCAACATCGACGCCTTTCGTAGCGGCACCCGCAGCTACAAACCGCTGAACCAGTTGTAACCCTTGTCTTCCCAGTAGCCGCCCTTGTCGGTGTTGGTGACTTCCATCGCCACCACGTATTTCGGATTTTTGAAACCGAGCTTGGTTGGCATGCGGATCTTCATCGGGAAGCCGTAGGCGCGGGGCAAAATCTGGTTGGCGAACTTGAATGTCATCTGCGTCTGCGGATGCAGCGCGGTCGGCATGTCAATGGTATTGGTATAACCTTCAGCGCATTGGAACCACACATACTTCGCCCGCGTATCGGCACCGATATGCATGAGGAATTCCGACAGCCTCGCCCCTTGCCATGATCCGATGGCACTCCAGCCTTCAACGCACACATGCCGGGTAATCTGCGAGACTTCCGGAAGCGCATATAGCTCCTCGAGGGTCCAGGACCTTTTGTTCTCGACCAGGCCGGCAACTTCCAGTTTGTAGGTCTTGCCGTCAACGACGGGGGCCTCGTCCTCGTCATAGTAACCGTTGAAGGGGAACGGCCTGGTGATCGCACTTTCGGGATAGGTCGGCGCGAGCTTGGTGGGGCTGAACAACGCCGCCTGAACACCGTCGTTGAACTCCGAAACCTTGCGCAGAACGCTTTCGGCGGTCTCGCCGTCGATAATGTCGCAGCCGGTCAGGAAAGTAAGCGCGCCAAGGCTTGCGGCACCGCGCAGAAAGCCGCGCCGGCTCGCATCCGGCATTAATTTCGCGGCGTCCTTGATCAGGAGTTTGGGATCTACGCCGGGAATGATCTTGCGTTGACGCATGTGTATCTCCCTAGCGTCCGGTGATCATTGCGCGCAGGCTCTTTGGCACGATCAATGCCAACGCGACATGCATAACGAGAAAACCGACGATTGCAACCATCGCGAAGAAATGCACGTAGCGTGCGGCATCATACCCGCCAAACAGAGCTGTCAGTTCCTGGAACTGGATCGGTTTCCAGATCGACAGACCAGAGAGCACGATGACAATGCCGGCCAGGATCACGCCGGTATAAAGCAGCTTTTGCACGGCGTTGTAACGCGAGAGATCGTCATGCGCGAGCCTGAACGTCAGCGCGGCCTTCAGATCTGCGATCACGTCGGCGGGACGAATCGGAAAAAGCTTGCGGCGAAAGCGTCCGGTGACAATGCCGAGGGTAACATAGACAATACCGTTGATTACCAGCACCCACATGGCCGCGAAATGCCATAGCAGCGCGCCGGCCAGCCAGTTGCCAAGCGCGATCTGCCGCGGGAAGACAAAATCAAACAGGGGAGAGGCATTGTAGATCTGCCAACCTGATCCAATCATGATCAGGATCGCCAACGCATTGATCCAATGACAGACCCGCACCCAGAGCGGGTGAATTGTCGT
This sequence comes from Pseudolabrys sp., assembly GCA_036505835.1. Lineage (GTDB taxonomy): Bacteria > Pseudomonadota > Alphaproteobacteria > Rhizobiales > Xanthobacteraceae > Pseudolabrys. The sequence goes on from DASXST010000157.1 coordinate 47,297, forward strand.
CTCGGCATCGGTTGTGGCGACTATTTCGGCGGTCATTACGTTCTTGTCCTAGTGGCTCCACTGACATTTACGGCGTGGCCATACGTGCGGACGCGCGCACCGGTCAATTTAGCCGAGTTTCGGGTGTTCATCGGTTTCCTCTTCATTATCATTATCATTAACGCCCGAACACGTCCTTATCAGTTCGGCGTTGGCGCGAGCTGGCGTTTGGCTCACGGTTTTGTGAGAATGATCGGGCCGGACTCCAGTCAATGGAAAGGTGAGTTTGTGACAGCGCCATCCTTCACAAAAACGAGTCCGGGCAATTTTTTTGAAGATTTCAAACTTGGCCAGACAATCCAGCACGCCACGCCGCGCACGGTTACCGTCGGCGACGTCGCCCTCTACAATGCCTTGTTTGGATCGCGATTTGCGGTGCAATCGGCCGACATCTTCGCAAAGGCAATCGGATATCCGCGGTCTCCGATCGATGACCTGCTTCTCTTTCACGTCGTATTCGGCAAAACCGTGCCCGACATATCGCTCAACGCGGTCGCCAATCTGGGCTATGCCGACTGCAGGTTTCTAAAATCCGTTTATCCGGGCGCGACACTGCGTGCGGCCTCCGAGATCATCGGGTTGAAAGAAAATTCCAACAGGAAGACCGGTATCGTCTACGTGCGCTCGCGCGGCTTCGATGAATCCGGCGATGCCGTGATCGATTACGTGCGATGGGTGATGGTGCGCAAGCGCAGCGAGGCGGCACCTGCCCCAGCTGAAAAGGTGCCTGAACTTCCCAAGAGCGTGAGCCCTGCGCAGTTAGGCGCCGCTTGCCCAAGTATAGATATCGCAGCCTATGACAATGTGTTGGCGGGGAGCGTGCATCGCTTCGGCGACTACAAGGTTGGTGAAAAAATCGACCACGTTGACGGGGTGACCGTCGAAGAAGCCGAACACCAGATCGCGACGCGCCTCTATCAGAACACCGCGCGCGTCCATTTCAACCAGTTCGCCGAAAGCAGCGGGCGATTCGGTCGACGTCTTATCTATGGCGGGCACGCCATTTCGCTTGCGCGCGCGTTGTCCTTCAATGGCCTGGGTAATGCCTTTCACGTTGCGGCGATCAACGGCGGGCGGCACGCGGCGCCGCTGTTCGCGGGATGCACCTTATTCGCATGGTCGGAGGTACTCGCGATCGCCGAGTTGCCAGGACGCGAGGACGTCGGCGCCCTTCGGCTGCGCACCATCGCGACCAAGGATCGTCCGTGCGCCGACTTTCCGCTGACCGCCGGCGACGACTACGACCCGGCAGTGATTCTTGATCTGGACTATTGGGTGCTGATGCCGCGTTGAAGCGACGGCAATTAAATCTACGCGCTTGCCGTCAGGTGATCGACAAGCTGGCGCGCATATGGCGGAAGTGACTCGACATCGCGCACGCAGATGGTCAGCTCGCGCGGCGCCCACGAATCGGTGAGCCGAACGGCCCTGATTGCCATGGTGCGCTCGGTGCGGCGCACAGTCGTCTCAGGCACAATGCCGACGCCGACGTTGCATTCGACCAGACGACAGATGGCATCGAAACTGCGCAGTTGCACCCGCAATCGAAGCGGACGCCCGATGCGATTGGCCTTGTCGGCGAGGAAGCGCTGGATCGCGCTGGCGCGGTCGAGGCCGACCATGTCGAAATCCAGGACCTCGGCAAAGCCTATGCGCGACCGGCTCGCCAGCTCATGATTCTTGGCGACGACCAGAACAAACCGGTCGTGCCGAAACGGGAAGGTCTTCAGACCTCCATAGTCGACGGTGCCTGCGACAATTCCGATGTCGGCATTGCCTTCAGCTATCAAGCCGACGATTTCGTCGCTCAATCGCTCCTCAAGATCCACACTGATGTCGGGATAGGCCATCAGGAATGAACTGAGGGTCTCGGGCAGAAACTCGGTCAACGCATTGGTGTTGGAGAGGACCCGCACCTGGCCGGCAAGGCCGCGCGCATATGGCGTGAGATCTTCCTGGAGGCGCTCGGTTTGCGCAAGAATGGTTCGGGCATGCTGAAGCAGGGTTCGGCCTGCCGGGGTCGGGGTTACCCCTGCCCGTCCGCGAACCAGCAACTCGGTCCCGAATGCGAGTTCCATCTTGCGGATGCGGGTCGAGGCGGCGGCAAGAGCCAGGTTGGAACGCGCCGCCCCGTGCGTGATGCTGCCGGCCTCAACGATATGCCGGAACAGGTTCAGGTCCGTGAAATCGAACCGCATGTGGCTTCCTTCTTATTTCACGAAGGCAGGCTATATAAAACGCAGATTGCAACACGTAATTTCCGAGTTCAAGCTTCGTGAAATATGAAGTAATGGGTTCTGGCTCCGGGTCAAGCGCAAATAAATTGACCCGCGTTTGCGGCCCGAAATCCTCCAGCGCCCAGGTTATTCCAACCGACGCTGCAATGGTCATTGGAGGCTGACGATGGCCGACCTTGAAACAGGCGTGACAACAGGCGCGGCACGGACGCGGCCAATTTCCCCACATCTGCAGATCTACAGGCCGATGCTGACGATGGTGATGTCCATCGTCCATCGCATTACCGGCGCCGCGCTCTATTTCGGCATGTTGCTGCTGGCATGGTGGCTGCTGGCCGCGGCGAACGGCCCGAACGCCTATGCCAATGTCGAGTGGTTCATGGGAAGCTTTATCGGGCGGTTCATCCTGTTCGGCTATACCTGGGCTCTCATTCACCACATGCTCGGCGGGATCCGCCATTTGATCTGGGACACGATCCATGGTTTTGAGCCAGCCGAACGCGAAGGGCTGACGCTTGCGACTCTCATCGGTTCAATCACGCTCACGCTTGTCCTCTGGGTCGTCGGCTATCTCGTGATGGGAGGCCCGCGATGAACGAAACTCCATCCATGCGGACACCGATGCGCAGCGTTCGCGGTCTCGGCCCAGCTCACTCGGGCACCGCCCATTTCTGGTATCAACGCGTGACGTCTGTCGCCGGCGTTCCGCTGACGATCGCCCTGCTGCTGATCATCACGGCTCTGCTTGGCCGCACTCATGCGGCGGTCATTCAAATCCTCGGCTCGCCGATTGTTGCGGTTATCGTCCTGCTGTTCATCATCAACACGGCCTACCACATGTGGGTTGGAATGCAGGAGATCATCCTCGACTACGTGCATGAGGATATATGGAAGTTCCTGAGCCTGATGACGAACACGTTTTTCGTTTTTGGCGTCGGCCTGGCATCGGTCTATGCCATTCTCAAGCTGTCGTTCGGAGTCTGACATGGCGACGAACAAAGATCCTAGCAACGCACCTGCGATCAACGGCCGCGCGTACCCGATCGAGGATCATAGCCATGACGTTGTCGTTGTCGGCGCCGGTGGCTCCGGCCTGCGCGCGGTGGTGGGATGCAGCGAGGCGGGCCTGCGCACCGCATGCATCACGAAAGTATTCCCCACCCGTTCGCACACGGTGGCCGCGCAAGGCGGAATTGCGGCCGCGCTGGGCAACATGGGCGAGGATGACTGGCGCTGGCACATGTACGACACGGTGAAAGGCGCGGACTGGCTCGGAGACCAGGACGCAATCGAGTATCTGTGCCGCAACGCGCCGGCAGCCGTCTACGAACTGGAGCATTGGGGCTTGCCGTTCTCGCGCCGTGAAGAGGATGGAAAAATCTATCAACGTCCGTTTGGCGGCATGACCACGTATTACGGCAAGGGCACTGCGCAACGCACCTGCGCTGCAGCCGATCGCACCGGCCACGCCATGCTGCACACAATGTATGGACAGGCCCTGCACCACGCAGCGGAGTTCTACGTCGAATATTTCGCAATCGACCTGATCATGGACGATGAGGGCCGTTGCCGCGGTGTGGTCGCTCTCAACATGGACGACGGCTCGATCCATCGCTTTTCAACGAACATGACCATCCTCGCCACCGGTGGTTACGGGCGTGCATATTTCTCCTGTACGTCGGCACATATCTGCACGGGCGACGGCAACGCCATGGTGATCCGCGCAGGACTGCCGCTGCAGGACATGGAGTTCGTGCAATTCCACCCGACCGGCATTTACCCCGCGGGCTGTCTCATCACAGAAGGATCGCGCGGGGAAGGCGGCTATCTTGTCAACTCGGAAGGCGAGCGGTTCATGGAGCGATACGCGCCGTCAGCCAAGGACCTTGCCTCGCGCGACGTCGTCTCGCGCGCAATGACCGTCGAAATTCGCGAGGGTCGGGGCGTCGGCAAGGAAAAGGATCATTTATTCCTGCATCTTGATCACCTCGACCGGGAAGTTCTGCATGAGAGGTTGCCCGGTATCAGCGAGACAGCGCGCATATTTGCCAATGTCGATGTGACTCGCGAGCCGATTCCGGTGCTGCCGACGGTGCATTACAACATGGGCGGCATCGCCACCAACTACCATGGCGAGGCGCTGACCAAGAAAAACGGCAATGATGACACCGTCATTCCCGGCCTGATGGCGCTTGGCGAAGCCGCTTGCGTTTCAGTTCATGGTGCCAACCGTCTTGGTTCGAATTCCCTGATCGATCTGGTTGTTTTTGGCCGTGCCGCGGCCCAACGCTGCGCGGAGTTGCTGACGCCGGGGGACACGCAGCCCGAACTGCCGAAGAATTCGGCCGACCTGTCGCTGTCGCGGCTGGACAAATTCCGCCACGCATCCGGCGGGACCTCCACCGCCAAGTTGCGCCTGAACATGCAGCGAGTGATGCAGGAAGATTGCGCGGTCTTCCGCAGCGGGGAAGTGCTGGATCAAGGGCACAAGCGGATAATCGAGGTGTTCCAGGGCATGAGCGACGTTCATGTCACTGACCGTTCGCTGATCTGGAATTCCGATCTGATCGAGACGCTCGAACTTGACAACCTCATCGCACAGGCCGTCGTTACGATGGATTCTGCGAGGAACCGCACCGAGAGTCGCGGGGCACATGCACGCGAAGATTATCCCGAGCGGGACGACAAGAACTGGCTGAAGCACACGCTGGCGTGGATGGACGAAAAGGGCAACGTGAAGCTCGATTACCGTTCGGTCCACACGTACACGCTCACGAACGATGTCGCCTATATCGAGCCGCAAGCCCGCGTGTACTGAATGAGCAGCGCGATGCAGCTTGGCATTCGTTCCCGAACGCTGAAAGGACTGCGTCGCGTGTCTGCGTTTTGGTCTGCCCGATCCGAACTCGACCGAATCGCCGCGACGCATACCAGACACGTGGTCAACAAGTGGAAACACTATTTCGAGATCTACGATCGCCATACCGACAATTACGCCAGTCGATCATACGCACGGTATGACGTCAAACATAACTGATCCTCGAAACGCGAAGAGGCTGCCATGGTCCAATTGACCCTGCCGAAAAACTCCAAAATCACCGAAGGCAGAAAGTGGCCGCGCACGCCGCATGCGACTCATGTCGGCGAATTCCGGATCTACCGCTGGAATCCCGACGACGGGCAAAATCCAAGCATCGATACTTACTATGTTGACCGCGACGATTGCGGACCAATGGTTCTCGATGCTCTGATCTGGATCAAGAACACCATCGATCCGACGCTCACCTTCCGGCGTTCCTGCCGCGAGGGAGTATGCGGCTCGTGCGCAATGAACATCGATGGCATGAACACGTTGGCCTGTACCAAAGCAATCGACGATGCGCGCGCGCCGGTAAGAATCTATCCGTTGCCGCACCAACCTGTGGTGAAAGATCTCGTCCCTGATTTGACGAATTTTTATGCGCAGTACGCGTCGATCGAGCCGTGGCTGCAGACCGTGAGTCCGACTCCCGAGAAGGAATGGAGACAGAGCCACCACGACCGCGCCAAGCTGGACGGCATGTACGAGTGTATCCTCTGCGCGTGCTGCTCGACGTCGTGTCCGAGCTACTGGTGGAATTCTGAGCGCTATCTGGGGCCAGCGGCATTGCTTCAAGCCAACCGTTGGATACAGGACAGCCGCGATGAAGCGACCGGATCGCGCCTCGACAACCTCGAGGATCCTTTCCGGCTGTACCGCTGTCACACCATTCTGAATTGCTCAAAGGCCTGTCCCAAGGGCCTTAACCCGGCAAAGGAAATCGCTCGGCTGAAGAAGGCGCTGGTCGACCGGCGACTTTGAACGGTTTCGGCCGCCACCGAGTCGGCCGAAAAGACAACCACTGTGCATTTCTGATACGCGCTTTCCCGGGGCAAGGTGCTGCGTTTGCTGGATTGCGTGCGTGCGTTCGACCTTCAAGTGCTTATTGGCCGGCAGCCTTGTTTGCGCAGCCGGCGGGCCAATTTCGAACCTGCCACCATTGGCATCCAAGGCTGTCGAAGCCGAGCGGCACAACCAGCAAATCGAGCAGATCCGCGACTACTTTGCCAAACGCGGCCGTCTTCACAGTGTCGCGTTCCGCATCCGCGCCGCCAACCGTCGTGGAGATCGGCCTGGA